>NZ_JBOFOC010000186.1:0-13988 GCF_051659245.1 Microbulbifer sp. | reverse complement strand
GGCACTGACTTAAGCGCAAATGGCCTTATTTGTAGGGTGGATAAGCGAAGCGCATCCACCAGTTACAAGGCCTGGGGCGGCGGATGCGCTTCGCTTATCCGCCCTACGGGAGCCGGAAACCGCTTAAGTCAGTGCCATTCCGGTCAGCCCTGAATAATGCTGAATATTTCTCCGCTCCGCTAACCGAGTGCCATGCAGCGCCCCCCCTGTTGCGATAGTATTTCCGCCACGCCAAGCAATAACCACAGAGCGAGCCGTATGGCGAACCCTAACCATAAAACAGACGCACCAGCATAGCCCTGCCATGAAAAGGATCCAGCCAATTATTCTCGCCGCCGGCGCCTCGAGCCGCTTCGGCCACTGCAAGCTGCTACTGGAACACCGGGGCAGGACACTGTTGCAACACTGTGTCGATACACTGGCGCCGCTGGGTCTGCCGGCGCCGCTGATCGTGACTGGCGCCTGGCATCGGCAACTTGTCGATACCCACCCGCAGCTGGACCTGCGCGAAAACCGCGACTGGCAGTCGGGTATGGGTGGTTCGCTCGCCTTCGCTATTCGGCAGTTGCCGGCGAGCTGTGATGCGGCCCTGGTTTTACTGGCGGACCAGGTGGCGATCAACAGCACGGATATCCGGCGCCTGCTGGAGTGCTGGACAGAGTATAAAACCATCGTTTGCAGTTTTTACGCCGATCGCAGGGGCGTGCCGGCCGTGTTTCCCAGGGAGTATTTCCCGCAACTGGCGAAGCTGAACAGCGACCGGGGCGCACGCGACCTGCTGCGCTCGGAACAGTACGCTATCACCGAAGTGCCGGTACCCAACGGCACCATTGATATCGACACACAGCAGGATTGGAAGGCCTGGAGATTGTGCCGAGGACCGCAATGATCGCGCCGAGATCTGTGCGCCCAGTGCCCGCCGCTGTCGGTCGAGCTGATCGCCTCCGACGAGCCCCCCGCGCGCGTCGGCGAACCGGGCGTGCCGCCGGTGGCCCCGAGTATCACCAACGCGATTTTTGCCGCAAGCGGGCAGCGGGTTCGCGAACTGCCGATTAACAAACACCTGAAGATCGGTTAACTTGCCCGCTGAACCCAATGATCGACCCGGCGCTGTCTATTGCCGGGTCAACGCCTTCCGCTGTCTGTGAGTTTTCAGCTTTATGGATTTATACAGTAAATGGATTATCGGCCTGCTGTTCGGCATCTGCGCAGCTGCCAGTACCGCCAATTACCAACCTTTGTCCGAAACCTGCGACGGCCTGCCCAAGCTTCCGGTCGGCACCGCGCCCGGTACCTGCCTGGGCCTTATGGTCGGCGCGGAAAGCGGCGCCGCCTTTATCAAACCCCGCAAGGCCCTCGAAATTCCGGACGGCAACCGGATTCTGGTTACGGATATGGGCGGCTGGGGTGCCAACCGGGGAATTCTGTGGCTGCTGGAATTTGAAGACAGCGGCTATCGCGACCTGCGCAAAGCCAGCAGGCTCGCCACCGGCCTGAACCTGCCCCACGACATCAAGCACGGCCCGGGGGGCTATTTCTATCTGGGCGAGGCCGACAGGATCGTGCGTTTTCGACTTGTGGGAGACCAGATAACTGCGCAGGAAACGGTGATCGAAGGGCTGCCGTTTGCACCGGGTAAACACCTGCATCCCCTGACCAGCTTCGTATTCCTGCCCGACAACGATCTGCTGGTAAACGCCGGTTCGAAAACCGACGATTGCGGACTCACCGGAGGTCGCACAGAGTGCGATGAAATCGATTCCACCGGTCTCAGGCGCTACCACTACCTGAGCGAAGAGCAGCGCTGGGACAGCAATTCCGAACTCTACGCCAGCGGGCTGCGCAATTCCGTGGCGCTGTTGGTGCATCCAAGCGGCACTATTTTGCAGGGGGAAAACAGCACCGATCTGAAAGACGCCGAGGAGCCCTACGAGGAAATCAATATTATCCGCGAAGGCGGCTTCTACGGCTGGCCCTACTGCCTCAACCGCAAGCTGGATACCGGCTTTGTCCCCGACGGCTGCTCCCAGCCCGGGTATACCGAACCCTACAGCCTGATGCCGCCCCACGTGGCGCCGCTGGACATGATCTATTACAGCGGCGATCGACTGCCCATTCCCAAGGGCAGCCTGCTGATGAGCTGGCATGGATACCGGGTTGTCGGCCACCGGCTGGTCAGCTACCCGACCACCGCGGAGGGCCTCCCAATTTTGGATAAAAATCCTGTTTTCAATCGCGATCCCATTCCGCCGGCCCGGGATTTCACCCGGCATACCTTTTCCCCGCAGGGGGGCTCCGCGGAAGACGCGCAGCACAGGGAGATCGTCAGTCACTGGAACCCGACCCAGGGACTGAGACCAGAGGGCGCGCCGGTGGGCCTGCTGCAACTGAAGGACGGCTCACTGCTCATCGTCGACGACAAAAACAAGGCGTTGCTGCGCCTTTCCACCGGCGAATCCTACCGGGAGGAACAGAGACAGGAATACCAGGCCGCGGATATCGATGGTATCCGCTTTGAAGGCGAAGCCAGGCGCCTGCTACTGGAGCACTGCTCCGGTTGCCACACGGAGCTGAACGGCAATCCCGGCGAGCTGCTGAACCGGCAAAACGGCTGGCTGCGGGAGGAGGACGGCAGGACCCTGCTGGAACACAAGCTCACGGCCCCCTCCGGATTTATGCCGCCCACGGGCAAGCTGGCGGAGAGCGAGATAGGAACCATTCTGCAGGCCCTGTAGCCAGTTGTTGAAAAATAACGGTTCAGCCCCGAATGGCACTGACTTAAGCTGGGATTCGCTATTTTTGTAGGATGGGCAAAGCGCAGCGTGCCCATCAAAGCCGCGGATGATGGGCACGTCGCTACGCTCCTTTGCCCATCCTACGGCGCTTAAGTCAGTGCCATTCGGCTCAGCCTCCGTTGCTGTCCGATTTACACAAGCTTCCACCGGAAACTATGCCAGCCTGTTGCTGATGTTGATCTTTTTGATCGGGAAATTATTTCGGCGGCAGAGAGCCGGCAAACTCCACCCCGCGGTTGACCCATTCGTCCAGGGCTGCCGCAATCGCATCCTCTTCCACATACACCATGCCTTTAAGCGGCCGGCCGGTGAAGTCCATCGGCCTGGTGTAGCGCTGCTCCAGGGCGTCCTGGTAGTTGTCCGGACCCACGCGCACCATCAGTTCCTCACCCACTACGCCGCAGGCCATATTGCCGTTCAACATAAACGCCAGGCCGCCGAACATCTGCTTTTCCGTGAGGCCGTCGTTTCTCTGCAACAGTTCGCGCACTTTTTCTGCCAGGGTTTTGTTGTAAGCCATCGCAATCTCCTTAACGGGTTCTTGTTGGATAGGAAATGACCGGGAATGGATGCGCGCAGCGCTTCAATGCCGTCACTGCAGCGGATGGGAAACGGTTGGATAGGCTAGAAATGGGTAGTAAAACCTGCACCATACACAAAAATTATTGTGGATAACTTTTTAAGTGTAGCAGGAAATATGGGAATTGCCCGGCAGGCAGGGGAGGGATGCGATTGTAGGAGCGGCGGGGCGGCCATCCGACATGCCCGCGACAAATTTGTCTGGGCCGAAGGCGCCGCGAATACCTGGAGCGGCCGGAGCCAAATTTGGACGCCGAAGGCGCCCATAGAGTGAGCGCCATGTATGGCGCGAGTCAACGATGTTGATCGCGGGCATGGCCCGCTCCTACAACAACGAAATTATCAATCCACAAAAACCCGCGCATTGCGGAACAGGCGCATCCAGCCGGAATCCTCTTCCCAATCGTCCGGGTGCCAACTGTTGCTCACCGTGCGGGCGACCCGCTCCGGGTGCGGCATCATGATGGTGACGCGGCCGTCATCAGAGCACAGCGCCGTGATGCCGTTGACCGAACCGTTGGGGTTGGCCGGATAGGTTGCGGTAATCTCGCGATTATTGTTCAGGTAGCGCATGGCGATGGTGCCGGACTGCTCGCAGGTTTCCAACGCCTCCCGGTCGGCGAATTCCACCCGGCCTTCGCCGTGGGCGACCGCCACCGGCATGTGTGAGCCGGCCATGCCCTTGAACAGCACCGAGGGCGTATCCTCGATGCCCACCAGCGCGAAGCGCGCCTCGTACTGTTCGGACAGGTTGCGCACAAAGCGCGGCCAGTGATCGGCGCCGGGGATCAGCTCCTTGATCACCGAGAACATCTGGCAACCGTTGCACACCCCCAGGCCGAAGGTGTCCCCGCGTTCGAAGAACGCCTGGAACTGGTCCCGCGCGCGGGCGTTGAACAGGATGGTCTTGGCCCAGCCCTCGCCGGCGCCGAGCACGTCGCCGTAGGAGAAGCCTCCGCAGCCCACCAGCCCCTTGAAGTCGTCCAGGGCCACGCGGCCGGCGAGGATATCGCTCATGTGCACGTCCACCGCGGCGAAGCCGGCGCGGTGGAAGGCGTGGGCCATCTCCACCTGGCTGTTGACGCCCTGCTCCCGCAGTATCGCCACCTTGGGCCGGGCGCCTTTGCTGATGTAAGGCGCGCTGACGTCCTCGTTGAGGTCGTAGGTCAGGTTCACCGACAGGCCCGGATCTTCCTTGGCAATGGCGGCGAATTCCTGCGCCGCGCAGTCGGCGTTGTCCCGCAGCGCCTGGATGCGGTAGCTGGTCTCGGACCAGATCTGCTGCAGCTCGGCGCGGGAGCGGCTGAATATCTGCACACCTTCGCGGGTGATGCACAGGTGCTCGTTGTCGTTCAGGTAGCCGATCTGGTGCGCGGGCACGCCGACGGAACCGAAGCGCTGCACCAGCATCTCCGCGTCGCAGGCGGGCACCTGCAGCACCGCGCCCAGCTCCTCGCTGAACAGCGCGGCGATCGGGTCCTCACCCAGATCATAGAGTTCCACATCCATGCCCGAGCGGCCGGCAAACATCATCTCCGCCAGGGCGACGAAGAGGCCGCCGTCGGAGCGGTCGTGGTAGGCGATAACCTGGTCTTCCCGCAGGGCCTCCTGCACCACTTCGAAAAAGCCCTTGAGCAGCCTGGCGTCGTCCAGGTCCGCGGGCTCGCTGCCCAACTGGTTGTACACCTGGGCCAGACAGGAGCCGCCGAGGCGGTTCTTGCCGGCGCCCAGATCCACCAGAATGAGTTCGCTTTCCCCTTTCCTGGTACGGCGCAACTGCGGCGTGGCGGTTCTGCGCACGTCGGTAACCGGCGCGAAGGCGGAGATGATCAGGGACAGGGGCGCGGTGACCGCCTTGTCCTCGCCGCCGTCGTTCCAGGCGGTACGCATGGACATGGAGTCCTTGCCCACCGGAATGGTAATGCCCAATTCCGGACAGAGTTCCATACCGACCGCCTCCACAGTGCGGTAGAGCTTTTCCTCTTCGCCCGGGTGGCCGGCGGCACACATCCAGTTGGCCGACAGCTTGATATCGGACAGCCGCCCGATCGGGGTACAGGCGATATTGGTAATCGCCTCGCCCACCGCCAGGCGGCCGGAGGCCGGCGCATCCAGCAGCGCCACCGGGGTGCGCTCGCCCATGGCCATGGCCTCGCCGGAATAGCTGTCGTAGGCCACGGTGGTCACCGCGCAGTCCGCCACCGGTACCTGCCAGGGGCCCACCATCTGGTCGCGGGAAACCATGCCGGTGACGGTGCGGTCGCCGATGGTGATCAGGAAGCTCTTGCTGGCCACCGCCGGCAGTCGCAGCACCCGTTCGACGGCCTCGTTCAGGTCGATGTCTTTGGTCGCAAACCCGGTGGTCTCCACCGCGCGCTTGTCCGCGGTACGGTGCATACGCGGCGGCTTGCCGAACAGCACCGACATGGGCAGGTCCACCGGTTTGGCGTCAAATTCCTTGTCATTCAGCCGTAGGTGCTTTTCTTCCGTGGCCTCTCCCACCACCGCGAAAGGGCAGCGTTCCCGCTCGCAGATCTTCTCGAAGCGCGGAAGGCTCTCAGGCATCACCGCCAGCACATAGCGCTCCTGGGATTCGTTACACCAGATCTCCAGCGGGCTCATGCCCGGCTCGTCGCAGGGCACGTTTCTGATTTCAAAGTTGCCGCCGGTGCCGCCATCCTTCACCAGCTCCGGGAAGGCGTTGGACAGGCCGCCGGCGCCCACATCGTGGATAAAGGCGATGGGGTTTTTGTCCCCCAGTTGCCAGCACTGGTCGATCACCTCCTGGCAGCGGCGCTCGATTTCCGGGTTCTGGCGCTGCACCGAGGCGAAATCCAGATCCTCGGAGCTGGTACCGCTGGCCATACTGGAGGCGGCGCCGCCGCCGAGGCCGATCAGCATCGCCGGGCCGCCGAGCACCACCAGCTTGGCCCCGGGCTCGAACTCCGGTTTCTCGATATGCTCTTCGCGGATATTGCCGTAGCCGCCGGCGATCATGATCGGCTTGTGGTAGCCGCGGCGCTCGCCGCCGAAATCCTCTTCGAAGGTACGGAAGTAACCACAGATGTTGGGGCGGCCGAATTCATTGTTGAAAGCAGCGCCACCGATGGGGCCCTCAATCATAATGTCCAATGCGGTAACGATGCGCTCCGGCTTGCCGTAATCCACCTCCCAGGGCTGCTCGTAGCCGGGGATCTGCAGGTTGGACACAGTGAAACCGGTCAGGCCCACCTTGGGCTTGGAGCCGCGGCCCACGGCGCCCTCGTCGCGTATCTCGCCGCCGGCGCCGGTGCCGGCGCCCGGAAATGGCGCGATCGCGGTCGGGTGGTTGTGGGTCTCCACCTTCATCAGCAGATGGATCGGCTCCCGACTGAAACCGTACTCGCGGGTTTCCGGGTCCGGGTAGAAGCGGCCCGCCTCGCTGCCCACCACCACTGCGGCATTGTCCGCGTAGGCGGACAGCACATTGTCACCGCCCTTCTGGTAGGTGTTCTTGATCATGCTGAACAGCGAGCGCTCCTGGCCCTCGCCGTCGATGGTCCAGGTGGCGTTGAATATCTTGTGGCGGCAGTGCTCGGAGTTCGCCTGGGCGAACATCATCAGCTCCACGTCGGTGGGGTTGCGCTCCAGCTCCTGGAAGCTGGTGAGCAGGTAGTCGATCTCATCCTCCGCCAACGCCAGGCCCAGGGTCACGTTGGCGTCTTCCAACGCTTCCCGGCCGCCGTCGAGCAGGTTGACACTGGTCAGCTGGCGCGGCTTTTCCTCGCGGAACAGCTGCCCGGCCTCGTCGAAATCCGTCAGCACCGCCTCCACCATGCGGTCGTGCAGCAGCACCGCCAACCCGGCCCGTTCAGCTTCTGTTAATTCGACGCCGCTAATGTAGTAGGCGATACCGCGCTCCAGGCGGTGGATCTGCGTAAGGCCCGCGTTGTGGGCGATATCGGTGGCCTTGGAGGACCAGGGCGAAATGGTGCCCGGGCGCGGTACCACCAAAAGCAGTTCGCCCTCGGGCTGGTGCTTTTCCTCGGTGGGGCCGTACTGCAGCAGCCGCTCCAGCAGCGCCTGCTCCTTCCCGCTCAGCTTTTTGCTGTCGGCGAAGTGGACGAACTCAGCGTAAACCTCACCGATCGCCGGTTGCAGGGCGCGCAATTGGTTGAGCAGTTTTTGATGGCGAAATTTCGACAGTGCGGGAGCACCACGCAGAACTAGCATCGCGGGAGTTTGCCTCTTGTCTGAATTGGGGAAGCCGCGGCAGAAGATTGCACAGCGCCCCGGGGATTGGAGAGGGCGCAATTTTACAGAAGTCGGGACGCAGAAGACAGACAAGCGCCCAACCGGATTGACGCCCGATACCACAAACTCCTGCCGGCGAAGCCCTTTACTACAATTACAGCATTACCGCAAGTTGGCAGATCACAAAGCAAAAAACAGCGATTGGGCAATTCATCTCCTTATGAGGTAAAATTGGCGGACTTTTGCCGGGGCCGACTCAGGACGAGCGCACCGGCAGTTGGCCCGCAACTCAGGCATAACAGCGAATATAAAAGCTAAGGGACTAGAGGGACCACCTTATGATCATGAAAAGCCGCATGTTGCGCTACAGCTGCCGCCTGGTGAAGGTCCTGGCGCTGGCCTGCTGTGCCCCCCTGCTGGTGGCCAGCAAGGCACCGGACACGCTGGAGCGTATCAAGACCTCCGGCAAACTGGTCGTGCTCTCGCAAAACGGTCCCACCACCTACTACGAAGACGCCAGCGGCGCCCACACCGGTTTCGAGTATGGCATGCTGGAAGCCTTTGCCGATGAACTGGGCGTCAAATTGATTATCCGCGATGTCCACGACCTGAATCAGATGTTCGCGCGCCTGAAAAACCCGGAAGAAGGCGCCCACCTGGCCGCCGCCGGCCTCACCGTCACTCCCGAGCGCCGCGAGCAGGTCCGCTTCACCCCCTCCTATTTTGAGATCCGCCAGCAGGTCATCTACCGCCTGGGTGAAGACCGCCCGCGCAAAGTCAGCGATCTGGAGGAGAAAAAAGTCGCGGTCATCGCCGGCAGTGCCCACGCCGAGGAGATGCGTAAACTGTCCCGGCGCTACCCGGGGCTGGAGTGGGAGGAAATCTCCGACGTCGACACCATGGAACTGGTGGAGATGGTCAACGAGGGGAAATTCCACTACGCAGTTGTGGATTCCAACGCCTACGCGGTACACCGCGGCCTCTATCCCAACACCCATGTGGCCTTCAATCTCACCCAGTTCCAGCCCGTTGCCTGGGCCTTCCCCAACAGTGACGACGACAGCCTCTACCACGCCGCGCGCCTGTTTATGCTGCGCGCAAACACCAACGGGCTGGTGGCGGAGCTGCGCGAGCAGTTCTTCGGCCATGTGAGCAAGCTGAATCCCGGCGGCGCCCAGGCCTTCGCCAAGAGCAGCCGCAAACGCCTGCCCCGCTGGCGCGAAACCATGCAGGAAGTGGCAGAGAAATACGACCTCGACTGGCACCTGCTGGCGGCGCTCAGCTACCAGGAATCCCACTGGAACCCGCGCGCCAAATCCCCCACCGGTGTGCGCGGCCTGATGATGTTGACCCGCAACACCGCCCGCGAACTGGGCGTCAACCGCCTGGACCCGACGGAGAGTATCGAGGGCGGCGCCCGCTACTTTATCAAGGTGCGCGACAAGATCCCCGAGCGCATCCGCGAACCGGACCGCACCTGGATGGCCCTGGCCGCCTACAACGTGGGCTACGGCCACCTGGAGGACGCGCGGGTTCTCACGGAAAAAATGGGCGGCAATCCGGACCGCTGGGCCGATGTACGCGACCAACTGCCGCTGCTGGCCAAGCGCCAGTACTACAAGAACACCAAACACGGCTACGCCCGCGGCTGGGAGCCGGTGACCTATGTACAGAATATCCGCCACTACCAGGCCCTGCTGACCTGGAGCAGCCGCATCGAGGAACAGCGCATCGCCGCGGCCAACGACGAATCCGCCGAGGCACTGGCGGACAGCAATACCCCGGTGGCCGAGACCGCCGGCGCCGTTCCGGCGCTTTGATGGCGACACGGACTCGGGAGGTAGGGTGCGCCGTGCGCACCGCCCAGGTCAACGGTGCGCGCGGCGCACCCTACGGCATATCCCCTCCCCTGTAGGAGCGGCGGGGCGGCCATCCGCCCATGGCCGCGATCGAATTCCCAGGTTGCTCCGGCAACGATCGCGGCCATGGGCCGCTCCTACAAAGCTTCTCTCCAGCTTTTCGGCAAAAACTGCAGGTCCGCCGGCTCATCGATATCCGCCAGCGTCTCCAGCCACTCGCAACGCATATTGCACTGCACCACCCGTTCCCGCGTCTGCCGGGCAACCACCTCCGTACTCCAGGAGATACCCTCAAACAGTGACGCCTCCACCCGGTTCAGGCCCAGCAGCGCGTAACCACCGTCGCGGGTGGGGTAAATCACCGCATCGGACTTTTCCAGTGCGGACGCCGCCGCTTTCAGGTGTTCGGCGGTAAGCTGCGGGCAGTCGGTGCCCAGTAGCAACACCGACTCGCCGTTACCGGCGGCGCGGCTTGCCGCATGCAGCAGTCTTTTCCCCAAGTCGCCGCCGCCCTGGCTGGAAAGCGTCGCACCTTTAGGCAGGGAAAAATTTTTCCAGTATGCATCGTCACAGGCAGGGGTGACGCACAGCTCCACAGGGCCCAGTTGCGCGCGCGCGCACTGATCCAGCGTATGCCGCAGCATTTTCCCCGCCAGCTGCGCCGCCCCCTCCGCACCCAGTTCCGGAATCAGCCGGGTCTTCGCCAACCCCGGCAGCGGCGCCTTGGCGAAAATGATCAGCCGCAACGGTTTATTCATAGCGGCGCGCGAGGGTTTCCGCGGGCACTCCGCGCCAATAGGCAAAGCGCAGCCGCCACATCAACAACACCGTGCGCAGCACGCCGCGGGACTGCCAGCGACGCCCCGAGGTGGAAACCGGAACGCCGATACAGGCGGGGCGGGAGATTTTCAGCAGACGCCGGCTCAACTCGATATCTTCCATTAATGGCTGTTCGGGAAAACCGCCGAGCTGCTCGAACTCCCGGCGGTGCACGAAAATGGCCTGGTCCCCGGTGGCGATGCCACTGAGGCGCGAGCGCCAGTTGATCAGGGTGGCGATCAACGGAAACCAGAAGCTGCGCCCGGCAATACGCACATCGAACCTGCCCCAGCGGTATTTTTCCGCAAGCGCGTCCTCGATCAGTTCCAGCGCGTTCACGGGTAGCTGCGTATCGCCGTGCAGGAACAACAGTATTTCCCCGCGAGCCGAGGCCGCGCCACAATTCATCTGCCGCGCCCTGCCCCGCGGCGATACCAGGACGCGCAGGCCTGCATCGCGCGCCAGCTGCGCGGTGCCATCCCCGCTGCCGCCGTCCACCAGGATAACCTCGCAGTCGTGGCGCTGTTGCCACGGCTGCAACTGCTTTGCCAGCTCCGCGATCAGGTTTCGTTCGTTGAGCAGCGGAACAATAATACTCAGGCGTCTCACCTCACCCCCGCGGCGCCGATACCGATCACGATCGGGTTGCGGATGAATTTTCCCGGCTTTTTCATCGGCGACTGGCTCTGTAGCGCTTAATCCAGGTTAGGCCCCACTTGGCCAACAGTGGAAACAGGCCCAACAGTACAAAGGACAAAAGCAGCCCCGGCGACAATATACCGCCAACGCTTTTCACTTTGCCCAGCTGGGTGCCCGCATTGACGTACACCACCGTGGCCGGCAGCATACCCAGCTGGCTGACCCAATAGAAAGTCCAGGTTTTGATGCGGGTCAGCCCCATCAGGATATTGATCAGGAAAAACGGAAATACCGGCACCAGGCGCAGGGCGAACAGGTAAAAGGCCCCATCCCGCTCCATACCGCTGTTCACCGTGCGCAGGCGCCGGGCAAAGCGGTTCTGCACCCAATCGCGCAGCAGAAAGCGGGATACCAGGAAAGCCAGTGTAGCGCCGATACTGGAGGCGAAAGAGACGATCAATATTCCCCACCAGAAACCGAATAGCGCGCCGGCGGCAAGTGTCATGATCGCCGCACCCGGCAGCGACAAGCCGACGACCAGAATATAAAACAACAGGAACAACAGCCCCACCAGAATCGGAGAAGCCCGTCGCCACTGTTCAAATTCCTCCTGCCACGCCCTCAGCTTTTCCAGGGACAACCAGTGATGTAAATCAAAAAGGAAGAAGGCCAGCACCAGGGCAAGCAGAACAGCTATTAATAAAATTTTTTTGTTCATGCAAACTCAGCTATTGGTTGTAGGAGCCTGCGTGCAGACGATCAAATCGCCTGGAGCGATTTGACGCAGCGAAGCTGCCCGAAGGGCCGGGCACAGGGATGTGCCCGGCGAATGGCTACGGAGTTTCACTCTTGTTCGCCTGCAAGCAGGCTCCTACAGGGCTCCTCCACAACTGCTGCCCTGCCCCGCGGTGCAACCGAAGCAGTGGTCGGCCACGCGGATCGGCGTGTTGCGCATATCTCTCTGCAATAAATCCCGCAGGTGCAGGCGCCCCGGCACCTCGATGCCCAGCTGTTGGTTGAAATCGCAGTCGTACAGGTTGCCCTGCCAATCCACGCTGACCAGGCTGCGGCACATAACGCCGTCGAGGTTGTCTGCGCTGTAGTTATCTTTGAGCAGCCGCATATAGTCGGCAAACTGGCCCTTGGATACCAGGGTGGAACCAAAGCGCTTGATGGGCATATTGGCCAGGGCGAACAGCTGGTTGAAGACGATGCCGAAATGCGCGGACAGCTCGCGGCGGTAATCCGCTTCCAGCGCCTCCTGGTCCGGCGGCAGGGAAGGCCCAAGGGGGTTGTACACCAGCTTGAGGAGCAGTCCGCTGCCCGGCTCGCCATAACCCAGGGTATTGAGTTTTTGCAGCGCGGCGATGCTCTTGTCGAAAACGCCTTTGCCCCGCTGCTTGTCCACGTTGTCCAGCGAATAACACGGTAGCGAGGCCACCACTTCCACTTTGTTTTCCGCGAGAAACTCTGCCAGGTTTTCCTGGCCCGGTTCGAACAGGATGGTCAGGTTGCAGCGGTCCATCACATGTACGTCCAGTGCCCGCGCGGACCGCACCAGATCGCGGAACCCTTCGTGCAGCTCCGGTGCGCCGCCGGTGATATCCAGGCTGGCAATTTTGCGGGTACGCAGCACTTCGGGAATCAGCGCCAGGTTCTCCGCGCTCATCATTTCCCTGCGCGTGGGCCCGGCGTTGACATGGCAGTGCACGCAGGTCTGGTTGCAGCGGTAGCCGATATTGACCTGTAGCGTGTCGATTTTCTCGCGGCGGATCGGCGGGAAATCCGATATTTCCAACAGCGGCAGTGTTTCGTGCATATCTCTCAGCTCTGTAGGATGGGCAAAGCGCAGCGTGCCCATCGTCGCCCGGTTGATGGGCACGAGCCCGCCAGGGAAGGCGGGGTGCCGCCCAGCGGGAATGCAGAAAACGCATGGAGCAGCTTTCTGCCTGTGCTTTGCCCATCCTACGGCTGGAAGCTCTATCAGACTTCCGCTTCTTCCACAGACTCTGTCGCTGCCAGCAGCGGTTTTATTACACGGGCCCTATCCTCCGGCATGACTTCCAGCGGTGTCACCAGGCCGCTGGCCAGCGCGGTGTGCGCCGGGGACCGGGGTTTCTCCTCCCCCAGCAGGCGAATCGCCTCTGCGGCGATCCGCTGCGCGCGCGCGGCATTCTGCTGCAGGTTGGCGATGGCCGTTTCCGCGGTCACCGCACCTTCCCGCGGGTGCCAGCAGTCGTAGTCGGTGGCCATGGCCAGGGTGGCGTAGGCAATCTGTGCTTCCCGCGCCAGTTTGGCCTCGGGCATGTTGGTCATGCCGATCACCGAGGCGCCCATACTGCGATACCAGTGGGATTCCGCGCGGGAGGAAAACTGCGGGCCCTCGATACACACATAGCTGCCGCCGCGGTGCAACGTAATCGGCTGATCGCCCTGGGTGCTCTCCCCCTGGGTGCTCTCCCCCTGAGTAAGACCGAAGGCGCGGGCGAGGCAGTCGGCGACTTGCGGGCATACCGGATCGGCCATGGATACATGGGCCACTGCGCCGCCGCCGAAAAAAGTGTTATCCCGCTTGCGGGTCAGGTCGATAAACTGGTCCGGGAGCAGCATATCCAGCGGCCGCACTTCCTCGCGCAGAGAGCCGACCGCGGACAGGGAGAGGATATAGCGCACGCCCAGCTGGCGCAGTGCATGGATATTGGCCCGGTATGGGACCTCGGAGGGAATCAGGCGGTGGCCGCGGCCGTGGCGGGCGAGGAAGGCCACCGGCACGCCGTGCAGCTCGCCGGTAACGATGGCGTCGGAGGGAGGGCCGAAGGGGGTTTCAATCCACTGCTCGCTGGTGTTGCTCAGCCCCTCCATCTGGTAGAGACCGCTGCCGCCGATTACGCCGATGAATGCCCGGGCCATGGTCGCTCCTTATCTGCTTGTTTCCGCGCAGTATAGGAGTGACTGTGGGGGATGTATATTGTTCGGCAGATGCCTGCGATGGCCCGAAAGAAAAAAGGCCGCCTCTGGTGAGGCGGCCTTTGCGATTCCTTGTAGGAGCGGCCCATGGCCGCGA
>NZ_JBOFOC010000185.1:0-16245 GCF_051659245.1 Microbulbifer sp. | reverse complement strand
AAACCCGCTATCACACCACAGCGCAGGTCACCCCCTACCTGTTCTACGACCACGGCCAGCGCGCAGCGTATCTCGACGAGCCGGGCGAGCGCCGGGCCGGCGGCGGCCTCGGCCTGCGCTACAGCGGCGCGGCCTGGAGTCTGGATGCCGCAATGGCATTCCAGACCACCGGAGAGACGGCAACGGAGGACGAGCAGCGGGATCCGCGGTTCTGGCTGCAGGCGACCTATAGGCTCTGAACCGAATGGCACTGAGTTAAGCGGAATCTCCCTGTAGGAGCCTGCTTGCAGGCGAATTGAAGTCGCGGCAGGGCACCGGGAATGTTCGCCTGCAAGCAGGCTCCTACAGCGCAATCCTCAGGGGCAGGAGCAGCTCGGGGCTCAACTTAGTGCCATTCGGCTCTGAACCCGATATACAGGAGTGAGCCGCAGGCTGCCCGCAAGGTGAGAGCCAGGGACAAATCCGCGGGACGCGGATTTGGGCAGCTTCAGCTGGCCGAAGGCTGAGCCACAGGGATGTGGCGAGCCCTCGCCCGAATTAAAAACCCCGCTGTTTGAAATCCGTCAGGGATTATTCACTTTCCGCAAGCACTCCCGCCCACATTCCTCCAGACTCCGGCACTGTCCCTTGTATGTAGGAGCGGCGGGGGAATCCAACAGAAAAATAACAAGGTGAGACTATGGAATTCCTGTGGGACCTGGCCCGGGACTGGGCCGTGCACTTCCAGCGCGATCTCTTCCGCTACCTGCTGGCCACCACCTGCGTCAGCCTGGCGGTGAGCTGGCTGTTTCGCCGTTGGATGGACCGGCGCCGCATTCAAAGACGCCGCGCCGACTGGCGGGACATCCGCCGGGAATTCAGCTACTCCATGCTCACCCTGTGCGTCTTCGCCAACATGGGCGTGATCACCGGCATTCTCTACGACTGGGGAGTGGTGCAGCTCTACCGCGACTGGAGCCTGTATCCGCTGTGGTGGAATCTGGCCAGCCTGCCGGTGGTGATACTGCTGCACGATGCCTATTTCTACTGGACGCACCGCGCCATGCACCACCCCAAGCTGTTCAGACACTTCCACCGCCTGCACCATCTGTCGCGCACCCCCACACCCTGGGCCGCCTACAGCTTTTCCGTGGGCGAGGCCTTCCTGATGGCGATTTTCTCGCCGCTGGCAATGATACTGCTGCCGCTGCACCTGCTCGTCTGGTTGTCGTTTCTCTTTATCATGATTTTCCGCAACGCCATGCTGCACGCCGGCTGTGAATTCCACCCGCGGGGCTGGGTGGACGGCCCCCTGGACCTGCTCACCACCACCACTCACCACGACCTGCACCACCAGCGCTTTCAGGGCAATTACGGTTTCTATTTCACCTGGTGGGATCGCTGGATGGGCACCGAATTCAGGAATTACAAACAGGCGTTCCGAGGGGCGGCCATCCGCCAAGCGGCTGGGAGAGAGACAGAAGACAGCGGCGAAGCGGCGCCGGTTTAAGAATTGCGGCTGATCGGCAGATAACCGCAGCTTGTGCGCGGCCCATCGGGCCGCGCTTTTTTATTTCGAGACAGCAGTGACAACGCACCGGGCACATTCCGAGGCGGCCGCGGAAATTGTGGGCGCACCCTACATCCAGACGAAGCGCTCGATGTGGTCCAGCGCGCGATTCAACGATGCCTCTCCAGTGGCCACGGGGTCATCATCACCAGCGAAACAAGAGGGGAAGAGAACCGCATCCCGGGGCCGCTAAAGCGGCCTCGGGATACTGTAATATTTCAATACGGCGCTCCCGTTACGTCCAAACCGATTTTCCATACCCGTCCTTCACCGGTGATATATAGAGTTTTACCATCGTCACCACCAAATGCCGCATTGGTTACCCTGGCATCCACACTGATGGTTGCCAACTGGCTGCCGTTGGGGGCGAATACTCTCAGGCGTTGGGCGTTATGTTCGGCAATATAAATGTTGCCGTGGCAATCGACAGTCATGCCGTCGGGCACCATCAATCCCTGAACAAGGTCGGTGCCCGGGAACACCTGGCCGTTGACGATGGGATAGGTCCGCAACACGCTGGAATTGCCGTTGACGTAAAGCACATCGTTTTCCGGTGACAGCGCAACGCCGTTCGGATTGTTTAACGAACCGTCGATCAGGCTCACCTCGCCGTTCACATCAACGCGGTATACTCCCGTGACAGGCTGACCGCCCGCTGCGGGATCGTGTTGAAAATCGGGGTCGGTAAAGTAAATAGTTCCGTCATTGGCGATCGCCAGATCATTTGGCGAATTAAAGACGTTGCCATTATAGGTTGACGCCACCGCTGTGCGATTTCCAGTAGTGAACTCGTATCGGGAAATGCCGCTGTACTTGTGGGTGGCGGCAACAATATCGCCCTGTGCATCAACCGCCAACCCGTTACTGCCGCTGTCGGCGATCTGAGTTGTCATCACACCCTCGGTAGTCAGCTTCTGAATGCGCGAAGGAAAACCGGTGGAGAAGGTAAAGTCGGAAAAATACAGCGCGCCGTCGATCCACACAGCGCCTTCGTACAAACCGGCTTCGGTGCGTGTCGAATTGGCGCCTTCGATGGCCGAGGCAGTCAGGAACCCTGAAGGCGGCTCCCCGCAAGCCAGGCCGCCGGAACTGGAACTCGAGGAACTGCTCGAGGACGACGATGAAGACGAGCTGGAGCTGGAGCTGGACGAGCTGCTGCTGGAAGACGAGCTGGAGCTCGAGGTGCTGCTGCTCGAAGACGAGGAGCTGCTGCTCGAACTCGATGAACTGCTGGAAGATGAACTGCTGGAAGACGAACTGGAACTGCCGGGTGTTGGGTTGTCGCACCCGATGGGCGCATCCGCGACTACGACGTCGTCCATCCAAACATCGGCATTATTGTTGCTGAAACTATGCCAGCCAAACATGACGTAATTAAACTTGCCGTCCAGCCACCGCGTATTTCCGCCTATGCCACCGTTGTTCCAGTCGTCAATTGAGTCAATGACATGGACCAATTGCCCGTCAACCCAGGCACGCAACTCGTGATATGGGCGATCGCCACCCAGCATCCCGACTTCGACGCAGTGCCATTCATTGGCGGTGATTTCAGGGCCGCTGAACCACTGGCTTTGCGGCGGTGAAATATCGTCACTGGGAACCTCGTTGGTGCCGAGGTGGCCTTTGATCTGGCCGAACCGTATTTCATCGTTGGCATCGGGTGTTGCCTTGATTCCCATAATGTGTTCGTGATTGTCACCGGCTTCGTTGCCGAGTTTCTTGCTCATGTAAACCCGGGCGCGCAGGTAAACGGTATCGGTTCCGGGCGGAAGCGCGCGCACGATCTGCGCCGGAGCGGCACCACCCTTGAAATGAACAGATTTGGTGCCGCTGAAAGCCCGCGTATCATCCACCAGGGCGTACCCCGGTTGGCTGATGTGGTTGTTGCTGTTGTTGAATACCCAGCCTATAAAGTTGTCCCAACCGGCCGGCTGCTCGTCAACGGCGTCCAGTTCAAAGCCGGAACTGAAGAAGCTACCACCTGAGGATGAACCCGAACTGCTGCTCGATGAGCTGCTGGATGACGAACTGCTGGACGATGAACTGCTGGACGATGAACTGGAACTGCTGCTCGAGGATGAAGAGCTGCCGGATGAGGCACCATCCGGCTCGGAGCCCCAGATCAGGCTGCCGTTCCGGTAAAGCGTTACCCGATCCCAGTTGGCATAGGCCGTCTTGGTAGGATCGAACGAGTAATCGTCGGACTCGTCGTAGCTGGTCCAATTGTCCTTGGCCAAGCGGTTCTGGATATCGCCGGTGCTGCCGCCCGCGGCGATGCTGCCGCCGCTGAAACTGAGTTCGAGGTAATTGTCCGCGCCCGTCACTGCCGGAATGGAATGGAACGAACCCGAGATGTTGCTGCAGCCAATCTGTGACCAGTCGCACCAGTGGTTCTGGGGCCGGCCACCTTCATTGGTGTACCAATAGCGGACAGTCAACTCGCTCAAGGGCACCGAACCGGAACCGTTATTGACGATTCGCAGGTGCGGCTTGATCTGATTATCGCCGGTGCTGGTGTCGGCGGCCTTGTACTGCACCACCAGGTTCTGCGCCAATGCCTGGCCTGCCAACAATAACCAGGACAGCAACATGCATACTCTAACGAATGATTTCATTTAACTTTCTCCGTAATGCGGGTATTTACCGGCAATGCTGCCCTGCGGAGACCACCAGCTGCTTTCTCTGTCATCGCTCTCAACCGTCTCTTCCTGTATCTGTCCCCTGGTCCGCATTGAGGAGTCAGGGCAAACCTGCTGTTTATATTAGACAGAATTGTCCGCGATAAGGGTGGTGTGCTGTCGTCCGGCTTTGTATGGAAGCGAATATTTTTACCAGGTTTGCGCGCAGATAACGCAATCCTTTACCTCTCAACCAGGAAGAATTTGTGCCGGTAAGGTTCTTAGGGCCTGTTCACATTAAATCGGCAGCCGCGTTGCCGTCCGGTACAAGCCCCAATAGGGGGAATCGCCCTGTGGGAGCCAGCCCCGCTGGCGAAGCGGCTCAATCGCCTGCAGGGCAGGCTCCCACAGATATAGGGTGGATAAGCGAAGCGCATCCACCACTCCAGCAGGCTTCTGGTGGATGCGCTTCGCTTATCCACCCTACAAAAATGCCCGGCCCCCTTAACTTAGTGCCATTGGGTACAGCCTCGAATTGCATTCGCTTCAATTGCGGCTAATAGCGCAACTGGGGAAAAGGCGGTCAGTCCTGGAACAGCAGTTCCAGCGGATAGCCGGTAAACGGCTTGGTTTTCTCGATCACCAGGTGGGAAGTCATGCGCGAGATGGCCGCATCCTCGTCAGCCAGCAGCTGTTCGGAGACGCGGTTGAAGTCGGCGGCGTCCGGGCACACGAAGTGCAGCATATAGTCGAATTCGCCGGACATTTTCACGCAGGAGACAACCTGCGGAATCTCGTTGATGGCGCGGCGAAAACTCTCGCTGGTGCGCGCGTCCTGGCGTTTCAGTGCCACGTTTACGTAAAACTCCGCGTGGCGCACCTTGTCCAGGTTCACCTCGGCGAGAAACTCGCGGATATAGCGCTCGCCGGTCAGGCGCTTGACCCGCGCCAGGCAGGCGCTCTCGGAAAGCCCTATCTGCTCGCTCAGATTCAGGTTGCTGATGCGCGCATTGGTCTGCAGCGCCTGCAAAATACGCAAATTGTGCCGGTCGATCTTCACGGATTGATTCTTGTATCGGGAAAAGGGGCTAGTGTCCTGTATGGTACTAAATAGTGATACCAGCGGGCCGCTAAGCGGCCAGATGCAAGGCGCACTTGCGCCGGCGTAGTTATTCTACGTCAAGCAAGTGCAACGCCGCAGATGGCTGCTTAGCGGCCCGCCCGAAGGGAGCCCCCCTCTCTTCACCAATAGAGAGGGCCCACAGCTGCGTTGCAGCTCTTGAAAATGGAATGACCATTCCCTGCGAGCTGCGCCTAACTGTGAGCAATCTGGGGGGCTCTGGTATCACTTTTTAGTACCATACAGGACACTAGGATAGCGGTATTCGGCCGCGGCTGGAACTCCGCACTGGCAGCCACCAAATCATTAACCGTAACTACTCACTCACAGGAAACCTGCATTGGGTTAAGGGAATCACCCTGTAGGAGCGGCGGGGCGGCCATCCGGCGGGGCGGCCATCCGCCGTGCCCGCGATCGGCCTCTGTTCGCGGGCATGGCGGATGGCGGCTCAGCCGGCCCGGCGGCTGCCGCTGGTGACGAAGCGCTCTATGCGATCCAGGGCCCGGGACAGCTCGGCCTCGTCCGCGGCCAGGGTCAGGCGCACATGATTGGCGGCACTGGGACCGAAGGGAGCGCCGGGCAGCACGGATACACGCTCGGCATCCAGCAGCGCCTCGGCGAAGGCCTGGCCGCTCCCCCCCGCTTTAGAAAGCGCCACCCGGGACACGTCCACCATCACGAACATGCCCGCCTCGGGGGAAGAGCAACGGAGGCCGGGGATCCCGTTGATACGAGGGACTATCAGGTCGCGGCGCTTCTCGTAGGCGTCGCGCATCTGCTTGACGAAATAGGTGTCGAACTCCAGCGCGAAGGCGGCGGTCTCCTGGATAAACTGCGGGCAGCCGAAAATGGTGGCGCCGGCAAATTCGGCGAGGCGCTCCACCAGCGGCCCGCGGGCCACCGCCCAGCCCAGGCGCCAGCCGCTCATGGCGTGGGACTTGGACAGGCCGTCGATCACCACGATGTTGTCCAGGTGTTCGGCGGCGGTGCGCAGGGAGGTGTGGCGGCGGGCGAAGGTGATCATGGAGTACATCTCGTCGCACACCAGCCAGATATTGCGCTCGCGACAGTAGGCGGCCAGCTCCCGCAGCTGTTCCGGGGTGGCCATGGCGCCGGTGGGGTTGCCCGGAGTGTTGATCATCACTGCGCGGGTGTTCTCTCCGATAGCCCGCTCGATGGCCGCGACATCGAAGGCGAAATTGGTTTCCGCCGGGCAAGGGACCGGCTTTACCTTCAGGCGCAGGGAATCGCAGATGGGCACATAGCCGATATACATCGGCTCGGGAATCACGATCTCCTCGCCCGGGTTCAGCATACAGGCGAGTACGCTGTAGATAGCGTTGGTGCCGCCGGGGAAGACCACCACATCGTCAGGGCTGCAGGGATGCGGCGAAACCTTGCTCTCGATATCGGCGATGGCGCGGCGCAGTACCGGCTCGCCGGCGGCGGGGGAGTAGTGGGTGCGGCCGACACCGAGGCGGGCGCGGGCGAAATCGAGGATGGGTTCCGGGGTGTCGAAGTTGGGATCGCCCACGCAGAGGAAGATCACATCCTCGCCCTTGCCCGCCAGCTCGCGGGCGCGGTCGCTGACCGCCCACACATCGGCGTCGGCTCGGTTGAGGGCTTCGCTCTGGATACTGAAACGGGGGCTGAACATCTTCTCTATCCGGTTGTTGTCGATCCTTCCAAGATAACAACCGCGCGGGTAATCGATGCCGCGATAGCGGCGGGGATTTCGCATTCCCGCGCCATTTGTCCCGGCTTTGCCGCAGAAAATTCGGTGACATTTTTTGTCACCGCCGGGCGGGCCGAGGCCCGTTTGCGGAGCTGGAGCCTTCAGCGCCGATAAACAGCTCCGCGGTCCCGAGTCCCCAACATCAAAACCGGTAATTGATATTCAACCCGCCAATAGTATCCGACGGCCCCACCACCACATTGCCGCTCACCTGGAATTTTTCCGTCAGGTTGAGACCCACCAGGGCGCCAGCGCCGTTGGCGAAGAAGCCCTCGTTGCGGCTGTCGTAGGCGGCCATATACGCGCTGTTGAACGGGATGGACTTGATGCCGATGCCCACGTCGTCGGTTTCGTCGCCGTCGTTGTACTCCACCCAGACCTCCCCGAACCAGCGCCAGTCGGCCTCCTCCGGCGCGTTGTAGAAGAAGCCGCCGCGATAGCGGACATAATCGCGATCCTGGCCGCGCACGCGCAGGCCGATGGGGTCCAGGGTGGCGCCGTTACTGCCGATATAGGTGAGGTCCCGGTTGGTGGACTCGTTGAAACGGTCCACATTTATCCGGGTCCAGGCCACCGAGACAAAGGGGCCTATATGGCAGGGCAGCGAGGGCACACTGTCGTAGCCGGCGCGGGCGAACAGGCTGATTCCGTCGCCCTCGGTGTCCCCCGATATCTGGCTGTGAAACCCCCTCAAATAGACTGTACGGTCGACGTGCCGGTAATCGATATCGCTGTAGGTGGCACCGCCGTCGACAAAAAAGCGCTCGTTGTCCCAGCGGGCGAAGGCGCTGAAGTTGATATTGCGCGAGTCCAGGTGGAGGCCGTGGGGTCCGTAGTCGCTCTCGCCGTAGGAGAGCCCCAGGGCCCACTCGAAGTTGTCGCTGCCGGCAAAGCTGAAGCCGAGAAAGCCGTCCCAGGCGTTCTCCCCGCGATTGGGCGCCGGCCCGTAACCCAGGTTCGCATGCCCCCAGGCGCCGCCGAAGAACAGGGTGGTCTCGGGGTCGCGGAAGCGCTGCGCGGTCATGTGGTGGTCGATATTCGATTGGTGAACGCGGGTGTTCTGGTAGCCCAGGTCCGGCAGGATCGCGAAGCCCACCGGCGCGCTCAGCACGGAATAGTAGTAGTCCCCCAGTAGTTGCTGGCCCGCCAGGGTGAGGTTCAAGCCGTCGTTGAACAGCAGCCGGTCCGCGTCCGGCGCGCTGCCGGTCTGGCTGTACACCGGGTCCGGGGTGGCGCAGCCGCCGGCGGCAAAGCAGGTGGCGTCCTGGTCGATGTCGGCGAAGCCGAACAGCCCCGGCCTGTCCAGCGCCAGCGCGATGATGCCCTCCATATCCAGGATCAGCACGTCGCCGATGGCGTTGATCTGCCGGCGCAGCGACTCGTTGAACAGCGTGGTGCCGATATTGGCTGCGCTCACCGCCGCGGGGCCCATGTCGTTCATCAGGGGGGTGTTCCCTATCCGCAGCACGTTGGACACAACCACATCGTCGGCGCCGGCGTTTTTCAGTTCCGCAGCGGCGGTGGCGAGGAAGTTGGCAGAGCGCTGCATTCGGGCCGGGGTAATGTTGCCGGCAATGGTGGCGTCGACGATGTCATTGGCGCCGCCGTTCAGAAAAAAGAGGGTGTCGCGGCGGATACTGTTCTGGGGCAGATAGCCCTGCCCGGTGGCGAAGGGCACGCCGGTGAGGGTGATATCGTTACCCGGGTCGTCCACCAGCGCCTGCAGCGCCGCGGGGTTGCCGAACGCCGCCACCGCCAGGGCCACTTCCGCCGGGGAGAGATAGGGACTCTCTCCGACCGCCGGGTCGCAGACACCATCGGCGCCGCAGCGGGTGGAATCCGGCAGGATGGTGGTCAGTTCGTTGTGATCCGCCACCGTGGTGTTCGGAAACAGCTGGCGGAAGCGCTGCGGTCCCACCAGGTCCAGCAGCACATCCGCCGTGTGATTGCCGCCCACCGCCCAGTTGCTGCCGTTGGCCAGTACCGAGGCCGCTATCTGCGCCAGTTGCTCGTTCGGAGTCCCCGGCGCCGGCGCGCAGGGGATGGCGCCGCCGAAGGCCGGGCCCAGGCCGGAGCAGGAGGGGCTGAGCGGCATCAGCCCGAAACGCTGCGCCATAAAACTCACCGCCGGCTGCCGCGGGAATATCCCATCCGGGTCCGCGCTGGTGAAAATACCCGCGTTGCCGCTGTCGGAAAAGTTATCGCCGAACACCACGATACTGCGGTAGAGATCCTCGGTGGTGTGGTCGGCAAAGCTGGCGGATGCGGCGGTGAACGCCACGGCCAGGGCCAGGGACTTGGCAGTGAAACCCATTGCGCACTCCGTTGCGTAGGCTGGAAGTGGGTCAAGTATAGACAGGCGGGGCAACTGCTCACCTAACACCTGTAGGGAACCCGCATTGAAATTAGAGGAGCCACCTTGTAGGAGCCTGCTTGCAGGCGAACCGTGCGGGCAGCAAGCCTCCGGTTGTCATCCATGGCGAGACGAAGGCACATTCGATCGGGCCCCGGCCCCGCCATCCCTGGCGGGTCGCCAAGCCGCGCACAAAGCAGTGCTTTGTATGCGCGCGGCTTGGCCCTGCAAGCAGGCTCCTACAGGGGGTAAGTAGTTACCAGCGGGTTCGGTTCAACGAAACCGGCTGTGGTAGGCGAACACCCGCTCGATAAACCGCTCGCGGGTATCCGGGTCCCGCAGGCGCCCGGCCTCCTCCATCGGCAGGTCGGGGAAGTGCTCGCGGAGCCGCCCGGCGAACAATCCCGCCCCCGGTTCCCCGGCCGCACCGCCTCCGGACCTATGGCGCGGCGTCGAAACCAGGCCGCAACTGGGGGAGCGCTCCATCAGGATAAAACCGCTCAACTGGCGGACCTGCTCCGTCACGCTGTCCGCGTAATCCAGCAGCGCCCGGGTGAAATCCCTGCCCCCTACTCCCAGGGCCCGCAGCCCGCGGTCGCTGGCCACCAGGTGGATCGGCGGGCGCGGCACGCCCAGACCCGCGGCCACTTCCGGGCAGAAGGGCCGGTAGTCGAAGTGGCGCCCCAGCAGCTCGGTGCACACCAGGCTCAGCTTGTGGCCACCGTCGTAGCGCACCCGCTCGCC
Organism: Microbulbifer sp.; assembly: GCF_051659245.1. Classification (NCBI taxonomy): domain Bacteria; kingdom Pseudomonadati; phylum Pseudomonadota; class Gammaproteobacteria; order Cellvibrionales; family Microbulbiferaceae; genus Microbulbifer; species Microbulbifer sp. Next base: position 6,126 of record NZ_JBOFOC010000185.1, on the reverse strand, counting down.
GAGCAGACAGAGGCTGATGCCCACGGGAATTTTCAGCGAAGTCTCCATAGCACCGTTATAATGCCAGACCTTCCGAAAAAGCAGCGAAAAAGTCACAAGGCCGTTCATGATCCCAGCACTGCGCGAAGTCGACGAAGTACAGGCGCTCTACCTGCAGTTTTTGCAGGCGCTGGGGGAAGCCGGGTTCCGCGGCGACCTCAGCCCCTGCTACGCCAGCCGCACGGTGCTGGCCACCGACAACTCCATCTACCAGGTACTGCCCCAGGCGGTGGTCTACCCGCGGAATACCCGCGACCTGCAGCTGATCATGGAACTGGCGGAGCGCGAGGAGTTCCACCAGGTGGTGCTCTCCCCCCGCGGCGGCGGCACCGGCACCAACGGCCAGTCGCTCACCGACGGCCTGGTGGTGGACGTCTCCCGGCACATGAACCGAATCCTCGAGATCAATCCCGGGGAGCGCTGGGTGCGGGTGCAGGCGGGCGTGGTCAAGGACCAGCTGAACGCGGCGCTGGCGCCCCACGGTCTCTTCTTCGCCCCGGAGCTGTCCACCAGCAACCGCGCCACCATCGGCGGCATGATCAATACCGACGCCTCCGGCCAGGGCTCCTGCGTCTACGGCAAGACCCGCGACCACGTTCTGGAACTGTCCACGGTGCTGATGGGCGGCGAGCTCTGGCAATCGGCGCCGCTCGGCGACGAGCAGTTGCGGGAAACCAGCGCGCGGGAGGACCGCGTCGGCAGGGTGCACCGGGTATGCGACCAGATCGCCTGGGACAAAGCGGAGCTGATCGAGCGGAAGTTTCCCAAACTCAACCGCTGCCTCACCGGTTACGACCTGGCCCACATCCGGAGAAACGACACTTTCGACCTGAACAGCGTACTCTGCGGCTCCGAGGGCACCCTGGGCTTTATCGCCGAGGCAAAGCTCAATGTGCTGCCGATCCCCAAATGCGCGGCACTGATCAACCTGAAATACGACCACTTCCAGGACGCCCTGCGCGACGCCACCGAACTGATGCGCGCCGGCCCCACTTCCATCGAAACAGTGGACAGCAAGGTATTGCAGCTGGCGATGGAGGATATCGTCTGGCACAGCGTCAGCGAGTTTTTCCCCGTGGGAGATCGGCCGGTCAGGGGCATCAACCTGGTGGAGTACACCGCGGATTCCGAGGAGGAACTGGACAGCGCCCTGGAAAGATTCACCGCGCAGATCGACGCCCTTATCGGCCAGCCGGGCAAGAGCTTCGGCTACTCCATCGCCCGCGGCCACGCCGAGGTCAGCCGCATCTGGGGCATGCGCAAACGCGCGGTGGGGCTACTGGGCAATGTGCAGGGAGAGAAAAGGCCGATCCCCTTCGTGGAGGACACCGCGGTGCCCCCGGAGCACCTGGCCGACTTTATCGCCGAATTCCGCGCAGTACTGGACGACGCCGGCCTCAGCTACGGCATGTTCGGCCACGTGGATGCCGGCGTGTTGCACGTGCGCCCGGCCATCGACATGAAGGACCCGGAACAGGCGGCACTGGTGCGCCCGATCACCGACAAGGTGGCCGCGCTCACGCAGAAATACCACGGCCTGCTGTGGGGGGAACACGGCAAGGGGGTCCGTTCGGAATACGCGCCGGCGTTCTTTGGCGAACTCTACCCGGAGCTGCAGAAGATCAAGGCCGCCTTCGACCCGCGCAACCAGTTGAACCCGGGCAAGATCGCCACCCCCAGCCGCATCTCCGCCCTGCTGAAAATCGACGAAGTCGTCACCCGCGGCGAACTGGACCGCGCCATCCCCGTGCAGGTGTGGGACGGCTACAGCGAGGGGGTTCACTGCAACGGCAACGGGGCCTGTTTCAATTGGAATCCCGACGACCCCATGTGCCCCTCCTACAAGGCCACCCGCGAACGCATCCACTCCCCCAAGGGCCGCGCGATGCTGATGAAAGAGTGGCTGCGCCAGTTGAGTGCGAAGGGAGTGGACCCGGTTGGAGCAGCCCGCCGCTTCCGCGAGCAATCCTTTTTCGTCGGCCTGCCGGGGCGCATCAAGAACACCCTGGCCAGGGCCCGCGGCGAGTACGACTTCAACCACGAGGTGAACGAGGCCATGCAGGGCTGCCTGGCCTGCAAATCCTGCGCCGGCCAGTGCCCGGTGAAAGTGGACGTGCCGGAGTTCCGCAGCAAATTCCTCGAGCTCTACTACAGCCGCTACCTGCGCCCGCTGAAAGATTACTTCGTCGGCGGCCTGGAGTTCGTGATGCCGCAACTGGCGCGGATGCCGCAGCTGTACAACTGGCCGCTCAAGCTGAAACCGGTGCGCTGGCTGCTGGAGCGCGGCCTGGGCCTGGCGGACAGCCCGCCGTTGGCGCGCAAGAGCCTGCACAAATCCATGCACGAACTGGGCGTACCCTACGCCAGCCCCGACTGCCTGGCGGCCATGGGCCCCGCACAGCGGGAGCGCGCGGTAATCCTTGTACAGGACGCCTTTACCAGCTACTTCGACGCCGAGGTGGTCGCGGACACACTGCGCCTGCTCAAGCAACTGGATTTCTTCCCCCTGGTGGCCCCCTTCCGCGCCAACGGCAAGCCGTTGCACGTGCACGGCTTCCTGCGCCAGTTCCAGAGAGTAGCCCTGGTCAACAGCGAAATGCTCGCGGAACTCGCCGCCAGCGGTGTACCGCTGGTGGGCGTGGACCCGTCCATGACCCTCACCTACCGCGGGGAATACGGCAAACTGCTGGGGGAGCGCGCGCCGAAAGTGCAGTTGCTGCAGGAGTGGCTGGCGGGCCAGCGCGAACACCTGGAGCGGCAGCGGCACCGCCTGCGCCCCGCCAGCTTCCACCTGCTGCCCCACTGCACCGAACAGACCATCGCCACCGCCTCCCTACGCGACTGGCAAAGCGTCTTCACCGCCCTGGGCCTGGAACTGCACACCGAGAACCTGGGCTGCTGCGGCATGGCCGGCACCTACGGCCACGAGACCGGGCACAAAGAGACCTCGCGGGTCATTTTCCAGCAATCCTGGGCCCCCCGGCTCTCCGGCGACACCGGCCCCCTGCTGGCCAGCGGCTACTCCTGCCGCTGCCAGGCCACGCGCTTCGCCGGTGTAACCCTGCGCCATCCTTTGCAGGGAGTGCTGGCGCAGCTGCGGGGTTAGGACTGATACTGGGAATTATCGGGACTCGGGACTCGGGACTCTCGGGATTGTGTTGTAGGAGCCTGCTTGCAGGCGAATAAAGAAGGCCGGAACAAAACTCCGCAATATTCGCCTGCAAGCAGGCTCCTACAGCGCCGGGATAAATGTAGGAGCGGCCCATGGCCGCGATCGGACCAGCTACGAAGGGCGACTGATCGCGGCCATGGGCGGATGGGCCGCCCCGCCGCCCCTACAAAAAGCGAAATGCGGGATTTGCGCCCTTATGTACCGGATCTCACTCAAACTGCTGCTCTGCGCCGCGCTGCTGGCGCCGGGCGCCGGGCTGGCAGCGCCCGCGGCGGAAAGAGCACCCGCGGCGGTAAGAGAATCCGCGCCGGAACTGGTCGAGCGGGCGGAGGGATACTCCCTGGAGGGCGACTTCGAAAGCGCCCTGCCCCTGTACGAAAAAGCCATCGCCGCCCTCGCCTCCCAGCCCCGCAAACAGCAGCAGCTGCGCTACCGCTACGGCATAGTGCTGAACGCCCTGGGCGGGCAGGCGCGCCCGGACCTCTATCCCCTGGCCCGGGCCCAGTTCGAGGCGGTGCTCGACTATATAGAAGAAGGCGCCTCCCTGGAGCACTCCGCCGCCCGGGTGCGCTCCGCCCTCGCCCACACCTACCACCAACAGGCCGCCGGCGAAGAGATGCCCGCCAAGGCACTGCTGCTGCGCAACGCCTACAGCCTCTACAGCACCGCCGCACGGGACCTGGCGCAGGAGCGGCAGTGGCACAACCTGGCCATCACCTACTTCAACCTGGGACAGGTCTGCGAGTGGCAGGGCAACCTGGAAGAGGCCATCGACTGGCTGGAAAAAGCCGTGGCACTGGACGCCCGGCACGGCTTTGCCGACCTGGAGGAGGATCGGCAGTACCTGACCGCCCTGCGCCAGCAGGCGAATCCCACCCCGGCATCCGACACCACCGCCCTCTGAGCGGCCCACAGCGCTGCGGGCCCCGCGGGCTGTCGCTTTCTACTCCTCCCATAGAAGCCTGCCACCCGAGAACGTGACTGACCAACCACAAATAATTCAGCAACCAGATTGTGCCCGGACATCCATAAATAGGAGCAACATCCTTTTTGCAGCGGCCGAAAGCCGGAGGAAAATCTTACTGTTGCAGAGGGGCCCGATGACTGGAACAGATCATCCAAGCCATTAGACTGATTTGTTACAAGGAAAAGTGTGAGCCGATATTTGCAGGAATACTTTTTTGCACTTCCGCGAACAGGTGAGAACAAAAGACTAAAAAGCGGTGAAAAGTTATCTCCTATTCTAATAGATTATTTTTTATACAAAAAAGGTTGATATGCCTTCACCAAACCGTAATATAGCGCCCACTGATTAATTATTGATCAGTTATTTCCAAAAACACTTGGAAATTCTACAAGCACTTTTGAGCTTGTGACCAATTGACTTCTGGAGGTATCGGGAAGTGATCAATCAGACTCTGCGCAACGCCGTATTCTTTACCATCGCGATTTTCGCGGCAACTCTCACCGTGCCGGCTTTTGCAGCCAGCAACAAAACCATGACCGTGGATGCAACCGCCTACAACTCCGTGCGCGGACAAACCGACGGAGACCCCTGGGTAGCGGCCTGGAACAACCGCCTGAAGCCCGGCCAGAAAGTGATTGCGGTGTCCCGCGACCTGGAAAAGCGCGGCCTGACCAACGGCGCCAAAGTCAAGATCGAAGGTCTTTCCGGCACCTACACCGTGCGCGACCGCATGAACAAGCGCTTTAAAAACCGCATCGACGTGTGGATGGAAAAGGACGTCAAAAAAGCCCGCAGCTGGGGCAAGAGAAAGCTGAAGGTCTCCCTGGTCCGGTAATCGATGCAGCGACCGCTTATCAATAACCGCGGGTACAACCGCGGCCCTTCACGCCCCGCCCAGCGGGGCTTTTTTTGTGGGAACAGACGTAGGGTGCGCCGCGCGCACCGATGGTGCCAATAGCGCCTGGTGCGCACGGTGCGCGCTACGGTTCGGTTTCCGCGATAATCCCCGGCAGTTCCCGGCAGTCACCGTTTTCGATATAGAAAATGCTCGGCTGACGGCCCTCGTTGTAGCGGTGCTCCAGGTGGCCCTCCCTGAATACAATCAGGTATTCCGACTTCACCCAACCGCTTTCCGTCAGGCTCTCGCTGAGCCACAGCAAGGCCGGCTCGTTCTCGTAACAGCGGCCGTAAAACATCCGCGTTTTCTCCACCACCCGCTTGCTCTCGTAGTCGGCGTACTGACCGGGATAGGTATAGCGGTCGATACCCGACTCGGCACCGCTATCCTCATCTCCGTTAGCGGAAATCTTCTGGATATAGATGGAGGTATTTTCGTCGCAATTCACACAACTGCGGCCGGACAGGATGGCGTAACCGCGCAACTCGGAGATCAGCCTGGCTTCATAGAGGTCGGTTTCCAGCGAGCGCTGACCGGAAAGCTGGATTTCGTCGGCCCCGGCCCGGGGGGCCAACAATAATAGAAGAGATAGAAACAGGAAGGGGACCGCTTTCATCGGGAAGACAACCGGCAACTGGATGGCACCGCCGGGGGCAATCTCTCCATAGGGGCCCCGCGGCGGCACCGCGATTGGGTTGTGTGCTGTCACACTGTCGCGATTCCCTTCTACTAATAACCATAGCAGGGAAATCGCGGCTCCGAATGTTGTCCCCTGGGTAGCATCCGGATCTGCCCAGGCCGGGCATTTTCACCAATCGCACTTTACTTGCCAGGCAACTAGTCACCCCTGTAGGAGCGGGCCATGCCCGCGATCGATTTCTCTTCTTAGAGCCTGTTTGCGATCTATGGTGCTGCACGTCCAGCGCGGGGTCGGGAGGGGTGCCTCTTTCCGGGACACGGGCTGGGCGCCCCCCTTAAATACGTCCCTGTACGCTCGTAATCGGCATCCCTGCCTCATACGGTCCCGAAAAGAGGCACCCCTCCCGACCT
>NZ_JBOFOC010000184.1:0-9588 GCF_051659245.1 Microbulbifer sp. | reverse complement strand
TGGCCCGCTCCTACAGGCAGAACTTCGCAATCAACCCGCGCAGTATCTCCACCATCGGCGCGATCCGCTCCTGCCCCAGGTACTCGTCCGGCTGGTGCGCCTGGTCGATATCCCCCGGGCCCAGCACGATGGTGTCGATCCCCATGCTTTTGAAATAGGGCGCCTCGGTGCCAAAGGCCACGCTTTCCGCGCTGTGGCCGGTGAGCGCCTCCGCTACCTTCACCAACTGCGAGCCGGCATCCTGCTCGAAAGCCTCTGTGCCCAGAAACAGCGGCGCGTACTCCAGCTGGATTTTTTCGTCCTGGATACATTCGTGCAGTCGCTTGTCCAGCTCTGCGCGCAAGTCCGCCAGTGGCATACCCGGCAGCGGGCGCACGTCGAACTGCAGTTCGGTGTAGCCGCAGATGCGGTTTGGGTTGTCGCCGCCGTGGATGCAGCCCAGGTTCACCGTCGGCACCGGCACCGCAAAACCGGGGTTGCGGTAGCGCTGCTGCCACTCGCCGCGCAGTGCCAGCAGCTCACTGATGGCCCTGTGCATGGCCTCCAGGGCGCTGGCGCCCAGCGACGGATCGGAGGAGTGGCCGGAGCGGCCGGTGATACGCACCGCTTCCATCATCACGCCCTTGTGCATGCGGATGGGCTTCAGTCCTGTGGGCTCGCCCACCACCGCGTAGCGGGCCCGCGGCCGGCCGGCTTTTACCAGGGCGCGGGCACCGGCCATGGAGGTCTCCTCGTCGGCGGTGGCGAGAATAATCAGCGGTTGCTGCAGCGGTTTGTTCACAAAGGACTTGGCCGCTTCGATGGCGATGGGAAAAAAGCCCTTCATATCGGTGCTGCCCAGGCCGTAGAAGCGGTTGTCCCGTTCCCGCAGTTCAAACGGGTCCGTCTGCCAGCGGCCTTCGTCGTAGGGAACCGTATCGGTGTGGCCCGCCAGTACCAGGCCGCCGTCACCCTTCCCCAGTGTGGCGATCATATTGACCTTGTCCGGCTGGCCCGGGAGGGGCATCAGTTCCACCGAAAAGCCCAGGGTTTCCAGCCAGGCTGCGAGCAGCTCCACCACCCCGCGGTTACCCATGTCCAGTTTGGGGTCGGTGGCGCTGACACTGGGGCAGGCCACCAGTTGTTGCAACTGCTGTTTCAGGTCCGGTACCGCGGAATTACCCATAGCTCAGTTCCCTATCCTTTTCATGTGCCACCTGTCGGTCAAGCACTGCGGCTACAATGATAGCGTTATCTGACCGCGCAGATAGGTCACTGCCCCGCCGCGCATCAATACCCGACCCCCGACAAGCTCACATTCCAGTTCACCGCCGCGCGGGGAAATCTGCCGCGCACTGAAGCGCGTCCTGTCCAGCTTTGCCGCCCAATAGGGTGTAAGCAGTGTATGCGCGGAGCCGGTGACGGGGTCTTCGTCGATACCGATCGCGGGGGCAAAGAAGCGGCTGACAAAGTCGCAGTCGAAGCCGTCTCCCCAGGCGGTGCAGATGACGCCCCGATACGGCAGCGCGGCGACTGCGTGGAAGTCCGGCTGCAGCTCTGCCACTTGCGAGGCATCGGCAAATTCCAGGATCATCATGTCCCGATTACCTTCGCAGGCCAGTGCACGCAGGGGCTCAGCGCCCAGGGCGGAGCTGAATTCCGGCAGCAGCGGAATCTCCCCTGGCGGCTGCGCGGGAAAGTCCATCTCGATCAACCCGCCAGCGCGGCGCACGCGCAGTTCGCCGCTCTCGGTGAAAAAGCGGATCTCCTCGTCGCCGCAGCCCAGTTCAGTCCACATCAGGTGCGCTGTCGCCAGGGTGGCGTGGCCGCACAGGGGCACCTCAGCGGCGGGGGTGAACCAGCGCAGCTCGAAGCCACCGTCTTTCGGGACAGTGAAAGCCGTCTCGGCGAGATTGTTTTCCGCGGCGATTTTTTGCAACAGTTCGTCCCCCAGCCATTGCTCCAGCGGAACCAGCGCGGCGGGGTTGCCGCCGAACAGTTGCGAAGTGAAGGCATCAGCCTGGTAAATGGGCAATTGCATGGGAATTTCCTTATGGCAATAAAAAGGGGAGGCGCCAGTGACGCCTCCCCTTTTTATCAGGTATGTGTATTCGACGGCTAGCCGAATACACCCTTGAAGAAAAAGAAAAACAGAATCGCAATACCGGCACCGGCGGGCAGGGTGACCACCCAGGAGGCGGCGATGGTGCTGATCATGCGCAGGTTCAATGCGCCGATGCCGCGGGCCAGGCCCACGCCCAGAACCGCGCCCACCAGGGTGTGGGTGGTGGAAACCGGCAGGCCGGTGCCGGAGGCCAGCACCACGGTGGAGGCCGCGCCCAGTTCGGCGGCAAAGCCGCGGCTCGGAGTCAGCTCGGTGATCTTGCGGCCGATGGTGGCCATCACCTTGAAGCCGTAGGTGGCCAGGCCCACCACGATACCGGCGCCCCCCAGCAGTAGAATCCACGAGGGCATGGTGGCCTTGGCCACCACCGCACCGCTCTGTATCGTGTTGACCACGGCCGCCAGCGGGCCCACTGCGTTGGCCACGTCGTTGGAGCCGTGGGCGAAGGCCATGGCACAGGCGGTAAAGATCATCAGGATGGCGAAGACCCGCTCCACATTGGCAAAGCGGTTCTCGCGCTCGCGGGCCGGGTCGCGCTTGATGCGCTTCAGCATGGCCACACCGATACCCATCACCAGCAGACCCACCAGCGCGGCAATGCCGGCATCCTGCAAAAAGGACAGCTCGATTTGGGCGTCTTTCAATATGTGCTTCAACCCCTTGGTCAAAGTCACCATGGCGATCATCCAGCCCACCGCGAACATATAGAAAGGGATGTAGCGCTTGGCGTTGCCGAATGGGTCCTCGGTATTGAGGATCAGCCGCTGCACGCTGCGGAAGAGCAAAAAGGCAATGGTGCCGGCGAGCAGCGGCGACACCACCCAACTGGCCACGATGCTGCCCACCTTGCCCCAGGCCACCGCCTCCGCGGAGATGCCCACCGCGGAGAAGCCGACGATGGCGCCGACGATGGAGTGAGTGGTGGACACCGGCCAGCCGAGGATGCTGGCGATCATCAGCCAGGTACCGGCGGCGAGCAGTGCCGAGAGCATGCCGTACACCAGCAATTCGGGCTGGTCGTTGAAGACATCCGGCGCGATGATGCCTTTGCGGATGGTGGCGGTGACCTCGCCGCCGGCCAGGTAGGCGCCGGCGAACTCAAAGACCATCGCGATCAGGATCGCCTGTTTGATGGTCAGCGCGCGGGAACCCACCGAGGTGCCCATGGCGTTGGCCACGTCGTTGGCGCCCACCCCCCAGGCCATAAAGAAACCGAATACGCAGGCGAGAATCAGCAGGATGCTGCCGTATTGACTGAGAATTTCCACTTGTTCGCCCCCTAGCGTGCCAACAACAACTGCAAACGGTTACCCACGCTGTGGGCGCGGTCGGCCAGGTCGCCGATCCAATCGATCACCCGGTAGAGAAAGATCACATCCACCGGTGGCAGGTCTCTTTCGATTTTGAACAGCGCCGCGCGCACTTCCACTTCCAGTTTGTCGGACTTGCGCTCCAATTCGTCCAGTTCCTCGGTCATCCGCCGGGCGATATCCACTTCGCGCCCGGCGAAGCCGCTTTCCAGCAGCTCGTCCAGTTCGTTGATGGCGCGCAGGGCCTGGGCGGAGGTGGCTACGGCGCTGTCGACAAAGGTTTTCATCAGCGGCTGCAACTGTTCGGGAATCTCCATCTTGCGGCCGGTGGCCAGCCCGGCGATATCCTGGGCGGTGTTGGCCACTTCGTCCTGGGCGTGCAGCAGTTCCAGCAGGTCCGAGCGGGAAACCGGCATAAACAGGCTGTCCGGCAGGTGCAGGCGCAGATCTTTCTTGATGTCGTCGGCGCGATTCTCGCTGGCGGAGATACGCCGCTGGACCTGCTCGGCGGTGGCCAGGTCACCCTGCATCAGGGCTTCGAAGAAGGGGACCAGGTCCGCCGATGCCTCGTGGGCCGTGGCCATATGCTCCTTGATCGGCTTGATCGGCGAGCGGCCAAACAGGCTGGCGATATTGGACAGGGGCATGGGGTGCTCCTTTGCTCTCTGGCGCAAATGGGCGGCATGGTACCGCAACTTATGGGAAGGGCGTTAATAACCGCATTTACCCATAAACCACCCGCCGTTGCGGCCCGGGTGGTCCCGGGGCCCCCGGGTAGCGAAAGTTTGTGCACAATGCGCGTTACGGCGCACTGTCACCGGGTTCCGATAGAGCTACAATGCGCCGTCGGACAATGGAAGAGTGGGTTTCCCTATGGTAGGCAAAGTTGCGGACAGGTTGCTGGATTTGCGGGGGTTGCTGGAGGACCTGGTGTCCCAGGGCTATATCAACCGGCAGGACGCCAACCGGCTGATCGGCACCCCGCGCACCGCGGAGCAGGCGCAGATGCACCCGCTCAGCTATATCGCTAGCTGTGAACTGGAGAACCGCAAGCGCCCGGGCAAGGTTCTGGACGACGGGACCCTCACCCAGTGGCTGGCGGATTCCTCCTCCCACGGCCTCTACCATATCGACCCGCTCAAAGTGAATGTGGCCGCAGTCACCGAGGTGATGAGCTTCCAGTTTGCCAAGCGCCACCAGATCCTCTGTGTGGAGGCCACCAAGGACATGCTGTTGGTAGCCACGGCGCAGCCCTATACCAGTGGTTGGGAGGAGCAGCTGGAACACACCAGCGGTCGGACGGTGCAGCGGGTAGTGGCCAGCCCGGCGGATATCCAGCGCTACTGTGTGGAGTTCTACTCCCTGGCCAGTTCCATCTCCGGGGCCAGCGGCCTCAAAGGCAGTTCCGGTGCCGGCAATTTCGAGCAACTGCTGGAGCTGGGCAAGCTCAAGGACCCGGACGCCGACGACCAGCACATCGTCAATATCGTCGACTGGCTGCTTCAGCACGCCTTCGACCAGCGCGCCAGCGATATCCATATCGAACCCCGGCGGGAGATGGCGCGCATCCGCTTCCGCATCGACGGCGTGCTGCACCCGATCCACGAACTGCCGGACCAGGTCAACGCCGCGGTCACCAGCCGCCTGAAAATTCTCGGGCGCATGAATGTGGCAGAGAAGCGCAAGCCCCAGGACGGCCGCATCAAGACCAAGCGTCCGGACGGCAGCGAAGTGGAACTGCGCCTCTCCACGCTACCCACCGCTTTCGGCGAAAAACTGGTGATGCGGATCTTCGACCCGGAAGTGCTGGCGCGCTCCTACAGCGACCTGGGCCTCGGCGGCGACGACCTGGCCCGCTGGCAGGCCATGCTCGGCCGCCCCAATGGCATCGTACTGGTCACCGGCCCCACCGGCTCCGGCAAGACCACCACCCTGTACACCGGCCTCAAGCAAGTGGCCACCAGCGAGGTGAACGTCTCCACCATCGAAGACCCCATCGAGATGGTGGAGGAGAGTTTCAACCAGACCCAGGTGCACCACGCCATCGGCCTCGACTTCGCCGCCGGCATCCGCACCCTGATGCGCCAGGACCCGGACATTATCATGGTGGGTGAGATCCGCGACCTGGAAACCGCGCAGATGGCGGTGCAGGCGGCGCTCACCGGCCACCTGGTGATCTCCACCCTGCACACCAACGACGCCCCCACCGCGGTCACCCGTTTGCTGGACCTGGGCCTGCCGCACTACCTGCTGAAATCCACGGTGCTGGGGGTGATGGCCCAGCGCCTGGTGCGCACCCTGTGCCCCGCGTGCAAGCGCAAGGACAAGGTGAGCGAGGAGGACTGGCAGGCGCTGGTGCGCCCCTGGAAGGCGCCCAGGCCGGATGTGGTCTACCGCCCGGAGGGCTGCCTGGAGTGCCGCAATACCGGCTACCGCGGGCGCCAGGGGATCTACGAAATACTGCCGTTCAGCGAATCCATCCAGGCTTTGGTCAAGCCCGACTGCGACCTGCAGCAGCTGCGCCGCCAGGGCATGCGCGAGGGCATGAGCAGCCTGCGTTTATCGGGGGCGCGCAAGGTGGCCGCCGGTATCACCACCGTCGCCGAAGTGCTGCGCGTGGCGCCGCCGCCGGACATTGCGTTTTAATTTTGTCGGGACCCGGGACCCGGGACCCGGGACCCGGGACTCGGGACCGCGGAGCTTCAGCTCCGCACGTGGGCCGCAGGCCCACTCCCCCCTCTCCCGCATGCGGGAGAGGGGCCGGGGGAGAGGGCGCGGGCGGAAACCCTCTGCAGGAACCGGCGTGCCGAAAAACAGAAATCGCCACCCCTCCGTTCCAAAACCCGCCAGAATCATTCCGCCTCAACCAAAATTCCTTACTTACTGATGCATGTTTGATCGTATCCTTCTGGAGTCAGGCTATTCTACCACTCCGCCTCCGACTTATTCCGAGGTTCCCTAATTCAGACCTTTAAAAACTAACTTATATACCTGATCGGGGGTATCTTCCTCTTCAAGCGCAAAGTCAGCATAGTATGATCTGTTTGGGTTTAGGTTAATATTTCCACTGCTGGCCCGAAAAGGTTTAACCTTAATTTTGTTTGAAGTTCCACTGCTAATATTGTGCACTGTTATACTTCCGCCGACTTCTGCATCAACTACCCATGTCCCGGCTTTGACGGCATTTCGCTGTAACTCTATAGGCTGTATACCAGATACAGGAACATTGCCTATGGTTTGGTTTATACTGCTATCCCCAACTGGATTGCCCGGAGTGACCGGATTGTTAAATTTTCCACTGTACTCAAAATATGTAAATATTAATATATTTTGATTTTGGGGGGCATGCAACCTTACTGTAAGAGCTACTGGAGCAATGTTTTTCTCCTTTGGTTCTTTTTTTCCTATTGTAATAGTACCTCCTGATTGGTTTATCAACATCCCAAAAATTAACACCAAAATACCAATTACTGCACCGAGTACGATTTCCATAATTTTTTCCTGGTTGTGTCCATGAATATTAAACCAGTGCGGATGTAGAAAGCATCCTGCTACAAGTTCAATGTATACTATTTATTGATTCAGTAACTAATCCCCGTTCATAAACGGGCACTTTTTTACTAAAGCAGTACTATCGTTTCACTTTCGGCATCGTGGCGCCATTCTGTTCCGGCTGGGCCGGACCCTACGCGACAATCGTCTCCTAAAACTCATAGCCCTCTACCTGAGGGCAGGATTTGTCGACAACCAGCGTCTCTATGAGAGCCGGGAAGGAGTGCCAGAGGGAGGACCACTATCTCCCTGTTGGCTAATATCCTGCTCGACTCACTGCCGATGATCGGCGGACGGATGCGGATGGATTTCAATAGAGTTGGCGTAAAATGCCTTCTGTTGGTGGGTGTCCAATTTTCACTCCACCAGTTACTCGGTGGACAATGGCCGGGTCAAGGTGGAGGTCAAAGAGCAAGTGCTGGACGCGGATGGAAACCTCGAAGAAACCCAGGTCAAGGAAAACTACTATCTGGTCACTGGCGACCTGGATAAAACCATCGACGCGGCAGGGACTGCCGATCAGGTCACCACCAGCTATATCCACTACGGCAGCGGATTTCCGGAAACAGTCACGGTAACCGGCGACAACGGAGACTTCGTCTCAAGTTTCGATTACGACCTGGCCGGCTACCGCACCGGGCTGACCGATCCCAACCTGGGCATGGTGAAGACCACCTACAATGCACTGGGCCAATTGGACGAGCAAACCGACAACAAGGGCCAGGGCATTGCCTACACCTACGACAAGCTGGGCCGGCTACTCACCCAGACGGATGCGGACGGTACCGCCCAATGGACCTACGACCCGGCCAATGGCGTGGGCGCGCTCGGCAGCCGCAGCTATACCCAGGGCGGTGTCACCATCTTCTCGGAAAACTACAGCTACAATGGCAAGGCCCAGTTGGAATCGGTGAGTACCTCACTCGAAGCCAGCGGCCTCAGCCGCAGCTACCAGCATGGCTACAGCTATTACGGTGACGGACGCCTGCAATCGGTCACCTATCCCAATGGCGCCGGCGTGACCTACGACTACGGCACCGACGGGCGCGGCTACCTGCACGAAATCCGCGACCAGGACGACAATCCTTCAAAACCTTCAACCAGCTCAACGCCCGCGGCCAGGTGGAGCAGGAGGTTTACGGCAACGGTCTGGTCACCACCCGCACCTACGATCCCGTTACCGGCCGCCTGTCCACTATCAAGACCGGCGGAGGCAGCATTCAGAACAACGAATACAAATGGCGCAGCAACGGCACCCTGGAAAGCCGACTGACCCGCACTGCCGGAGGCGCCATCGACAAGGAAGAGATCTTCACCTACGACGACCTCAATCGCCTGTTCGACACCACCATTACCGCCGGTGCTACCACCAGAACCCTGAGCACCCGCTATGACAAACTGGGCAATATCACCGGCAAGACCAGCAGCCATCCGGGCGATACCCAGGTCACCGGCTACCAGTACGGACAGACCACCAACGCCGGGATTAACGCCGTCAGCAACGTTACCATCGACGGCGTGGCCCACACGTTGCACTACGACCTGAATGGTGCCATCACCCGCTACGACGCCGCCAGCGGCGACGACAAGTGGGTCACCTGGAACGCCCGGCAGCTGCCCACCGAAATCGTTCTCGGTGACAGCAAAACCACGACCACGCCCACAGCGAGGGACCGGTTCCAATACGGCCCCAACGGCAACCGCTTCTACCGGGAAACCAGCTGGTGGGATACCACCGCGGAGCAGCTGCGCACCGAGCGGACCTTTATCCTCGGCAACTTCGAGGAACAGCTGCCCGCCAACGACCCGGATTACCAGCGCATCGAGAAAACCACGCTGGACGCCAACGTGGCGCATATCGCCGCCTACCACCACGATGGTGGCCAGGAGGAATTTCGGGAATACCTGCACCGGGACCACCTGGGCTCCGTCGAAAAGATCACCGACGAAACCGGCCTGGTTATCCTGGACACCGCTTTCGAACCCTTTGGGGCCAGAAGAGGTGCGGACTGGCAGAGTGAGCTAAGCGAAGAGGAACTCCAGGAGCTGCTCGCCGCCCAGGGCATCACCACCAGGAGAGGCTTCACCGGGCACGAGCATCTGGACAGGACCGGGTTGATTCATATGAACGGGCGCGTCTACGATCCGACCCTGGGCCGTTTCCTGAGTCCGGACCCGATTGTGCAGGCGCCCACATACAGCCAGAGTTGGAACCGGTATACTTACGTGTTCAATAGCCCGATGACTTTTACCGATCCTTCCGGTTTCGTATCAGTGAGGGAGTTATCGGAAGAAGAGGATGATCCTATTGAGGAGGTTGAGGTTGTTGGAAGGCCATTGAGCAGCCCGGCCCACCTTTCAGTGAGGTTCTTGGTAAGTACCGGCAGTATCCAGTTGGCGAATCCTTTTGCATTCAATCTTGGCAGCGGTGGTGGGGGGGTTGCAAGCGAGAAGAATCTTGGCGAAAGTGACGAGGAGGAAGGTACGGAGAAGGCGAAGAATGTTACCGAGACCGGAACAACTTATGAAAGCGAAGTGGTAGTAACAGTCGATTCAGATGGGAACCCGGTATATAGCTCGAGCTTTACTAAATTTCTATTTTACCAACGTGTTATGACGCGC
>NZ_JBOFOC010000183.1:0-48306 GCF_051659245.1 Microbulbifer sp. | reverse complement strand
AAGGGTTAGCCGCCCACCCGTATCGAGTGTTGATCTCATTGCGGAGCAGGTAACTGCGAACAATATTATGAGGTAAGCGTACACAGAGAATCCAGTAGGCCGTAGGGGAGATCGCGCTCCCTGAAGAGCCGTTACAGCTTCGAAACGTCGTCGAGGTCGCCGAGGGCTTTAACGCACTCGAAGGCAACAGTTCAAGCGGGCACCTGCCCGCTTGTGTATCCCGAAGCCGTCCATCAGGCCATGGGCGAGGAAGCGATTGGTGTATGCATGAGTAGCCCGTCGCGAAAGCGAGTACAACCAAGGAACCGGATGCGGGAAAACCGCACGTCCGGGACTTTGGCGGGGGCGCCCGGTAATGGGCGTTCCTACGCCGGATGCAGTTACCGGCTTGTATCTATCCACTTCAAAGTTTCACGAATATTTGGTACTTTTGTCTTTTGGATTCATAGCTAAGGATAGGGAATATGTCTAAATTTTGGGTGATCGACACGAAGGCAAAAATTGCACCGGAGAGCTCTTATGAGCAAGATGGTAGTGAATGGTACTACGGTCGTTCAATAGTTCCTGCCAAATCAGCTGAGGAGGCGATAGAGCTTCTAAAAATGGCGTTGCGAGATAAGCATGTTGAGGTAAATGCTGTTCTCGCTGTCGTTGAGTATGCTCATCAAAGCTGGGATTCAGATGACGATGAGCTCTACGAAACTGTAGAAAATTATGAGAAATCAAAAGCAAGTAACGAGGTGGTAACTGGCGTATTTGCATCAGGAATGTATTTGGAGAGTGAATAACTATGTCAAAGGGAGCAATGACATTAGCGGAAGGAAGCCAGAAAAATAAATTCAAAACTGATGCCACATTGGTTCTGAATGGCAGTCAAGTGAGAGAGTACGTTTTACGAACAGCGTACGACAAGCTATCCGTTTGGAAAGCAAAGTACGCAGTAAGTGTATCGCCATTTTATCCGCGCCTAAAAACGTCAATTAAAGAAGCTGCATTAATTGATAATGAGATATGGGTTTTCGGTGTTGATGGAACAAATTCCAGTCATATCATTGATGCCGTGCAAATCGCTACTCAGTTTTACCAAGTTAATCCTAAAGACATTCTCAGTAGCATTTATATTAAAAATCTAAATGCGGAAGGCCGGCATGAAGGAAACATGCCATTGTTGGTAAAGCTCAATAAAGCGCTTTATGAAAATACAACCAAGGCGATAGCACAAGCTTGTAAGCACTTCGGAATCAATTCTGGCGTCAATATTCACATATATAGTTCAAATATCAATCCAAAAATTTCAAAGTCTGAGCTTCATGAGGCGCTAAAGGCTGGTGGCGCACGATCAGTAGAAACCGATAGCAGAAAAATTCGTCATAAAGTGGGCAGTAATAATGGCGAAGATTCTGTCCCCCTCGTAAGTAATCTACATGTGGCCGCATTAGACCTTTAAGATCTATTGCATAACGGGCAATGCAGCCAACGGCTAAGTTTGTGCACTTTTTACGCGGTCGCTGCGCTCCCATGATCGCGCAAAAAGCGCACAAACTTAGCCGCGACTGATTACGGCGTTATCGCGCTGGGCAAAGCCCGGCGTATTTTGCGGGGTGAAAGTCCCCGTCGGGTAATGGTTAGCCACCCGCCCGTATCAAGTATTGATCTCATTGCGGAGCAGGTAACTACGAACAATGTATGAGGTAAGCGTACACAGAGAATCCAGTAGGCCGTAGGGGAAACCGCGTTCCCTGAAGTGCTGGCACAGCTTCGAAAGTTCGTTGTGGTCGCTGAGAGTTTTAACGTGCTCGAAAGCAATAGGAAGCATCTGTTAACGGCGCTGCAAGAAAGTGTTACCACATTTTCTTGCAGCGTCGTTGATGTTCGTGCAAACAGGCAGATTTCCTTGATATTCAAGCTTGGTCGTTGACTGCCACACTCAAGCCTTTGCGGTCGTCTCAGAGAAGAGCGTCTCCGCAAATCTGCGATAGCTGTGCAGCGGTCGGCCGAGGATTCGGGTCAGACGCTCGACATCGCCAGACTGGGGGATCATGCCGTCGCTGACATAGCGTTCGGCCATCAGGCGCATTTCATAGGCGGTCCATTTCGGCATGAAGGCCGCCATGTTCTGCTCGAATTCGCTGGGATCGTCGCCGCCATAGCTAACTGGGCGGCCGAGAATTTCCGACCAGATAGCGGCCACGTCCGAACCCGTCAGCGTGTCAGGACCGACCATATTAATGGTGTCAGTAGGCAATTTGTTCGGGGCCTGATCGCGACGGATCAATTCGATCGCGGCAACTTCGGCGATGTCGCGGACGTCGACCATGGCAACACCCTTGCCACCGATCGGCATCGGGTAAACGCTATAGTTGAAGATCACATCCTTAATCATCTGCTCGTTATCGATAAAGTAGGCCGGCCGCAGGATGGTCGCACTGAAACCCATCTGCTCAAGCATACGCTCAGCGCCGTACTTCACCGCAAAATGAGGCACATTGACAGCTTGATCGGCGTCAAATACCGACAGGTAGACGACGCGTTCAACCCCCGCCTCGCGAGCGATGTTCAAAGTGATAAGAGCCTGAGTGAACTCGTCGCCGGTGACGGCATTGAGCAGGAACAGGCTAGTAATGCCGCTAAAAGCATTGCGTAGCGAGTCAATGTCGAGCAAATCGCCTTTCGCGACTTCCACTCCGTCCGGGAATGTAGTCTTGGATGGGTCACGGGTCAGCACGCGCACATGGGCGCCGCGATTGACGAGTTGGTCTACGACGTGGTGGCCGACACGGCCAGTGGCTCCAATTACGAGAATAGTCATGAAGTTTTACTCCTGATAAAAGTTAAGGTGTTGCCTTAAGACGACTCACACTCTATTTGTTTCAAATTCGATCCGATAGATGCTATATTTGGACAGAGTGTCTCACTGGCGGAACATCATGGATCTACTTGCTCTCGCTGATTTCAATCTGGTCGCCCTGCATGGCGGGTTTGGACGAGCTGCACGGGCGACTGGGCGCCCCAAGGCAACCTTGTCCCGTCGGGTTGCCGAGATGGAGAGCAGCCTTCAACTGAGGCTCTTCGAGCGCGGATCGCACAAACTCAAGCTGACTCAGGAGGGAATGGCACTTTACGAGCGGACCAGAACCTTGCTTACCGACCTGGATGAGACTGTCAATGCCATTGCTTCCGGCGCAGCCCGGCCCTCAGGACGCTTGCGCATCAGTGCGCCACTGCTGTTCTGCCAACTCGCGATGGGTAAGCTTGCTGCCGAGTTCGCCGTGAAGTATCCGGACGTGCAACTTGAAGTCACGACAGAAGATCGGCCTGTCGATATGGTTGAGGAGGGTTATGACCTGGTGATTCGTGTGAACCCCGACACGGATGAAAACCTCTACGGGCGCACATTTCTGCGGGATCGATTGGTGGTTGTCGCCAGTCCCGACTTGATACGACCCTCTGTAAATCAACCGGTCCCGGCTGTTGTCCGAGGGTCCAGCCAGCAGACGTCCGTATGGAATTTAATCACGGCTGGCGGGAAAGAGCGCTTGGCAGTGAATCCAGTGCTTCAGCTTTCGTCGATGATCATGGTGCGAGATGCGGTGCGTGCCGGCGCTGGCGCCGGTCTGCTTCCGGTTTCACTGGTCAGCCAGGATCTGGACGCCGGGCGACTCGTGTCCTGGGGTGAAGTCGAGGGCCCGGAAATCGCCCTGTGGGCGCTCTATCCGTCACGCCGGCTGCTCAATGCCCGTGTTTCGGCTTTTCTGGAATTTCTAAAAGAAGTGTTTCCCTCGGGTGAGCCCGAGGAACTCGCTGCGTATGTCGGTGCGTAGCCCTAGCTTCATAGAACTTACATCCTGTATCAATGGGAACATTTGGGCGGCCTTCCGGGATAGTCAGAAAAAATTCGGCGGCTTCGTTCTTCGTGCTGCCTTCCAGCAAGGATTGAACATGAAATTCCTGAGCTACGCTATCGCTCTGCAAAGCTCGCTGTTTCTGGTGCGTGTCGACGTGCCTTACAAGCAAAAGCAGGCGAACGCATAAATGCGCCAATATTTTGAGCGTTATATGTCAGAGCTACCCACAGAAAGTGGATAGTCTATGAAACAGGGAACTGCTATTTGGGTGTCAACTTTTCTTGCACTTGTAGTGCCTTTGGCCATTTTTTATGGCATTGATAGCCCTCTTCAGAAAATCTGCCTTTCGGATGCTAATTGTAGAGTTATAGGGCTAGAGAAATTCCAAAAGTTGATTATGTGTGGCGTGCTTTCTGCATCTACAGTTCTTGTAGTTTTTTATTCACTAAATCGGAAAATTTTACTCAGATTCAGTAAGTCCTTGCTTGTAGCAACGACATTCGTCGGGCTTTTACTCGGACCTGTCAGTGATTCTTTTATAAACAATTACCCAATTTTACTAGGGGTGACATTTTCTTGGATCTTTATCTCAGCCGCGGCAGCGCTAATATCACTTTTGGTGGTAAAATATATAACGAGCTAATGAGCTTCGGGCGGGATAGACGCGCGCCGGACAGCCTACGCTACGCTTCGGCTGCCGGTTATTAGAACGTTATGCAAAAATTAGGAACATCAGCATGAAGTATGTTTTATCTGCACTTATTTTAGGTTTCTCTGTCTCTGCTAATGCAGAAAATGATTCAAATTTTTCAATAGGTCTAGGTTCGGATCATGGGGGAATCGGTGCAAAGTATTCAATAAATCACGGAAAGAATAAGTATTTTGGCTCACTGGGTCTATTAAGTTATGTGGAGAGTTCTGGGGAATCAATCGGCTACGGCTTAGGTTGGGAGCATTTGGTGTCACCTAAAAAAAATGCATTAGGTGTATTTCTGGGTTCCGTAGATTCAAAGCATTTCGGTAAAGATGTTGCCATTTATCAGGGGATTGCTGCAACTTACAATTATTATTTCTCGGGTTTTACTGAAAAATCCTTTGTTATAGGCGCTTCTATATTTTCTGGTACCACCTCAAAGAATGAAGAGTTCTTAGACAAAAACACTAGCGGAGTGAACATTAAGCTAGCTTACCAATGGTAGTGCATAACGAGGCCAAGAACAGCGACAGCTTTTCCGTTGCGGCTTCGCCTCCACTACAAAGCTGCCCGTGTTGGCGGCGTTCTGTGCAACAAAAATTTGATATATGAATTCAAAAAAGAAGCAGAAAAGAAGAAGGCAAGGAAAAGCATGGGTTGCCAACTATAGCGGCAACAAGGTAGTTATTGATTATCAGAGAAAGTTTAAAGTAGAGAAGATAACTGCTATAAACGATTTGCAGGCTATTGGAGTTGATCTAGATCCGGCTGAGGTCGCCAGAGTTAAGATTGATCGGCATTTCTATGGCTACCAGCAAATGAAAAAATCTGACCTTAAAGAAGCAATAAAAACTCTTAAGGGTGAGAGCGAGATTTATGATGAGTTCTATGAGCCCAATCAGTTCTAGGCTTCGAGAGATAGAGGGCCGAGCCTCAGATTTCCAGGCACCCGCACAGAACCATTCGTTCCAGGGGACAGCTTACAAAATGCACCTTTTTGTGTGGTTCGCAACGCTCGCATATTCACGCAAAAATGCACATTTTATAAGTTGCCCCTGAACTCAGCGTTCTGTGCCCAGAGTTACCCGGGAAAAATAGCAAGAAATGGGGAATTGATGAAATGGCGCCTTCTGAATTTTTAGCGTGGTTTGGTGCTTGCGCACTAATAGGGCCTATTCTGTATTTTCAGTTTTTTGGGAGCCCCAGCGAAAAGCATAAGCACCAGAAGGTATTTGGTGTGAAGAGTATTCTTCTGGGCAATAGCTCTGCTGTAATTCCGAAAAAACTGCTTTGCTACTCTTTTGGGATAGCTTTTTCCCTGTTTACGGTAGCACTATTTCTTAATCACAATGGTTATTAGCTGGTGATGGGAGCACAGAACAAGGCCAGTCAGTACGCTCCGGCGCTACGCGCCTCCGCAGGGCGGCGGTATGTGCGTGCATAAGGGCCGGCTTACAATAAGTTCCGATCCAGAGACAAAGCCACCAGTGTATGCGCAATCCAAGTGTCGCCGACGCAAGGGAGGGGCACGGTCGCCAGGTATCGATTACAGTGACCAATGGCCACACCGCGACAGACTGAATGAAGCGACGCGTCGACAGCCAGGAAGGAAAGGTGATCTACGGGCACCGAATGTCCGTGGTGGAGCCGGTATTTGGCAATACAGGCACCAACAAGGGCCTAAATCGATTCACGTTTTGCGGCCTGGACAAGGTCCAGGGGCAATGGCGGATGTTCTGCTTGGTGCATAACATTGAAAAGCTGATGAATTATGGAGCGATTCACTGAGCCAGAAGGCTCTTGACGAAGTCTCTCGATTGACTGCGCAGATTGGATGACTATGTGGAAGGACTGTGTTTAAATCGGGCTCAATGATCAATCAAAATATGGCTGGAAGAGCTGATTCTCCGAAATAGTTTTTCTACAGCCTCGTTAGGTGCGCATGACACAGTCCAGCAAGCTCGAAAGCTACAAGAAGCACATGGCAGCTGTGGGCGTCGGCGAGGCCACTGCGTTCCCGCCTGCCTGGAACCTGCTCTGGTCCTTAGGGGCCAAGGTTCCGCCGCCTCCCTTCCTGGGCTTCGTTCCGCTTGTCCTGATCAGTGGCGGCTTTTTCGGGCCGCTGTTTGGGCTGGGTGTTTGGCTGCTCGGGAACCGCGGGCTACGGGAAATGCCGGCCAGTGAGGCTCTCTGGGTCGCGCTCATCACTGGCGTCGCATTTGGACTCGCCATGGCCGCGTACTATCGCCATCTGGCGCGCAAGCACCGTTTGGGTTCGTGGGCTGCGTTCTCTGCCACCCGGCTGCACACCTAACAATTCGTCCAAGCCGACGCCGCTTCGCGGCCCGGCTTAACTCAGGCGTTCAGGCTGTAGAAAAACTCGAGCACTTCTTGAAGTGGCAAATTTTCCTTGCGAAGAGTGCTTTGAAATGTTTTTCGCCATACAAAGCAGATCCAGAATTCACGTAGGAGCGGGGTTTTCTAGGAAAAATGTAACCAGAACGAAAGGCCGGAGTTTTTCTACAGCCTCGTTATGTCAGGAGTAACATGAATAAGGTGAATCTATTTATTGCGTCACCGGCATTATGCGGTCTTATTCTGCTGGTTGTTTCAATGATAGATTTGGCCCTGTTCAAAGATGGAGTAGTACCGGTGCGTGCGATGTTGGCCTGGGAGCTTCTGCTCGTACTGACTTGTTGGGCTTTAGCTCTATCTGTGTTTATATTTTCGCTTGGACTATTGTTCCTTCGTCAATGGAAACGGCTAGCATTTTCAACGCTAAGCGTATTGGCTATGTTTGCTTTCTATATCACTGCTGGTGTTAATGGAGCTGCTTTTTTGAATGCAACTTAGAGACATCGTTTAGTGTCAACTTTGAACCGCGAGCAGGAATACCACGCGGCGCATCTATACGGGTGTAGTCCGCCTCGGTGCCGCGGATGGCGTCACCGAGTTCGCGGGACATGGAGCGCGCGGACGCAAAGCTATCGGCGTTGAGTTCGGTCATGGTCGGGAATCCACTGCGCTGTCCGGGTTACACCTCCGGACGGATTCCCGAGAGAGTACGATTTACTGCTTCAACCAATAGTCCATTCCGTCGATCGACAGCCGGCGGGGTGGAATAGTAAATCGTCGAGTAGGCTTCGGACTAGTGCTCACGCCGAGAACTCTATCCCCACCAGGCTACAACTCTGCGCCAGGGCCTTCGGGCAATAGGAGTTGCCAGCGGTATTCCTGTCAGTGGCCGAGCAGCAACCGCACGGCAACGCTGAACATCATAATGGCGACTCCCAGATCGAGCAGGCGCCAAGTCGCCGGACGCGCCAGCCAGGGCGAGAGCCAGGCGGCGCCGAGGGCGAGGCCGAAGAACCAGGCCAGCGATGCGCTGGTGGCGCCCAGAGCATAGGCGCCCGGTTCGGGCTGCTGGGCGCCGAGGGAGCCGATCAGCAACACGGTGTCCAGATAGACGTGCGGGTTGAGCAGGGTCACCGCCAGGGCGGTGAGTAGCACCGCGCGACGCGAGCGCGGGCCTGCGTCCGCGGCCTGTTCGAGCCCCTGCGGGCGAAGGGCGCGGAGCAGGGCCTTGAGTCCGTACCAGAGCAGGAAGGCCGCGCCGCCCCAGCGCGCCGCGGCCAGCAGCGCCGGACTCTTCAGCAGCAGCGCGGCCAGGCCGAATACGCCGGCGGAGACCAGCACCGCGTCGCACAAAACGCAGAGCGCGGCCACCGGCAGGTGGTGTTCGCGGCGCAGGCTCTGCGCCAGCACGAAGGCATTCTGCGCGCCGATGGCGACGATCAGCCCGGCGCCCAACAGCAGTCCGTTGAGGTAGCTCTGCCACATATCGATATTCCTCCGGGTTGGCCTGCCGGTAAGCGGTGAGGCGGGCAGTGGTGATGCTGGCGAGTCTGGACCGGACGGTGCTATAAGGAAAACGAATCTTCCTGATTACTCATTAGGAAAATCGATATGTTCGACTACAAGCTGCTCTCCGCGCTCGCCGCCGTGGTGGAGCAGGCCGGTTTCGAGCGGGCCGCGCTGGTACTGGGCCTGTCGCAGTCGGCGGTGTCGCAGCGGATCAAGCTGCTCGAGGCGCGGGTCGGCCAGCCGGTATTGGTGCGGGCGACGCCGCCACAACCCACTGACCTGGGCCGGCGTCTGCTCAACCATGTGCAGCAGGTACGCCTGCTCGAGCGCGACCTGCAGGGCCAGGTCCCGGCGCTCGACGAAGGCGGCCAGCCGGAGCGGCTGCGCGTCGCGATCAACGCCGACAGCCTGGCGACCTGGTGGGCGTCGGCAGTGACCGATTTCTGTGCCGGACACCGGGTATTGCTGGACCTGGTGATGGAGGATCAGGATGTCGGGCTCAAACGCATGCGCGCCGGTGAAGTGGCGGCCTGCGTCTGCGCCGCCGAGCGCCCGGTGGCCGGCGCGCGCAGTGTCGCGCTGGGGGCGATGCGCTACCGGGCGGTGGCCAGCCCGGCATTCATCGACCGCCATTTTCCCGTCGGGGTGACGCCCGCCGCGCTGGCACGCAGCCTGGCCATCGTCTTCGGGCCGGACGATTTTCTCCAGCATCGCTACCTGGAATCGCTGGGCGTTGCCGGTAATTTTTCCTATCACCTCTGCCCGTCTTCCGAGGGATTCGTTCGCCTAACCTCGGGCGGCCTCGGTTGGGGGCTGGTGCCGGAGTTGCAGGTGGCCGGTGAGTTGGCCCGTGGCGAACTGGTCGAGCTGTTGCCGGAGCGGTCGGTGGATGTGCCGCTCTACTGGCACCAC
The DNA here is from genome assembly GCF_051659245.1 of Microbulbifer sp. NCBI lineage: Bacteria > Pseudomonadati > Pseudomonadota > Gammaproteobacteria > Cellvibrionales > Microbulbiferaceae > Microbulbifer > Microbulbifer sp. The sequence continues at coordinate 38,991 of NZ_JBOFOC010000183.1, read as the reverse complement.
TGGCGCAACGGTGGCGAACTGCTGGGTGAGCTCACTCGCCAGCTTTTGCGGGCGGCGGAAGGGCTATTGGTGCGCTGAAAGCGATACTGTTGAATTAAGACTCAGTCCGCTGTAGGAGCCTGCTTGCAGGCGAATTGGAACGGAACTCCGTAGCTGTTCGCCTGCAAGCAGGCTCCTACAAAAGAGGTCCAAATCAACGGCATTGGGCTAGAGGGGGATATCAGGCCGCGAACTCGATTTCCACCAGGCTGCAGCTCTGCGTATAGCCCATCGCCCGCTTGATGGTGGGATACACCGAGGCGGTGGCCACGCAGACCCCCAGTTCGATGCGCTGGGACTTGTCCAGCTGCGCGTCGATGCGCTCCTCCAGTTGTGGATCGATATTGCGGTAGCTGGCCACCGCGGTGGCGAAATCGAAAATATCCTTCAGGTTCTCCGGCAGCCGGCTGCCGCCCTGGAGACAGGCCTGCACCAGCGGCCTCTCGATACCCGCCTCCAGCGCCATGCGCACATTGAGCTGCAAACACTCGCCGCAGTCCGCCACCTGCATCGCCGCGAGTTTGCTCACCCAATAGACCTCCAGCGACAGGAACTCCCGGTGGTAGGACAGCGGGCGGAAGTCGGCGAACTTTTGATAGCCCTCCGGCGAGCTTTGCAAAAACTCCTTCAGGTAGTTCATGTTGTAGCGGTAGTGGCTGGAAAAGCTCTCCAGGTTCTGCAGGTGCTCTTCGGTGGTCATTGTGTTTCTCCTAACATTGGTGAGGAGATCGCATCATCCACCAGCAAAGTTGCCGGTAAAAGTTAGATTCCATCAGCTATTTCGATAGGTAGGCTGTAGTAGTTGCCGTACAGGCGCCGGGCCTCCCGGGCGAACCAGCGCGCGGCGGTGCCCTGGGGTGTTTTGCCGGACCACAGCAGGTCCACGCCCAGGCTCCAGGCGCTCAGTGCGTTGGTCAGGTTCAGTTCCACCAGCTTGCCGCTCTTCAGGAAATGGCGCGCCAGCTCGTAGGGGGCGTTGACCCAGCCCACGCCCTTGCAGGCCAAGTCCAGCGCCTGCAGCAGGGAATCGCTGCTCCAGGTCTGCGGGGACAGCTGCCAGCGGCGGTTGCCCGATGGGGAGGCGGTGATGATCTGCCGGTGCCTGGCCGCCTCGTTGAGGGAGGCGGCGGGGGTCTGTGCCAGCGGGTGGTCTGGACTGGCGAGGGTGAGAATCCGCTGCTGGCCCAGGTTGTTGAAATCCAGTTCGTCCGGATAGCCGTTGCGGGCAGTGACAAAGGCGAAATCCGCACCGCCGTCGGCGATCTGGCGGATGGCCTGTTCGTCGGTGGCGGTGCTGGCGTGGATCTGGGTGTGGGGAAAACGCTCGGCGAAAGCCGCCAGCATGTCATTGAGCTTGTCGGGCATCACCAGCTCTTCAAACAGAACCCGCAGCAGTGGCTCCTCGCCTCGCTGGTAGGAGTCCGCCGCCTGCTGGAAGCGGCGCAGCTGGCCGATGGCCTGGCGCGCCAGCGGCAGCAGCGACTGCGCCGCCGCCGTCGGGGTCGGGTACTTGCCGCTCCGGTCGAACAGCTCCAGCCCCAGGTCCAGTTCCAGGTTCTGGATCTGTGCGCTGACCGCCGACTGGGCGCGCCCCATCTCCCGCGCCACCGCGGAGAAGGAACCCTTTTCACAGGCGGCGACGAAGGTGCGCAGCTGGTCCAGGTTGAGGTTGTTCATTGGGGGGGTCTCTGAGTACGAATTTGTAGGAGCGGCCGCTGGCCGCGACAAATTTGTCCGGAACAAATTTGGACGCCGAAGGCGCCCGCAGGGTGAGCGCCCTGGATGGTGCGAATTAGCAGCAGTGCTACGTAGCCGAGGCCGATCGCGGCCATGGGCCGCTTCCTACAAGAAGGGATATTGCCGGTTCAGGGCTGTTCGTGTTCGGTCAGGTACTGGTTTTTCAGTTTTACGTAATTGTCGGCGGAGTAGCGGAAGAATTCCCGCTCCTTGTCCGACAGCGGCCGCGCCTTTTTACAGGGCGCGCCCACGTAAAGGTAGCCGCTTTCCAGGGTGCGCCCGGGCGGCACCAGCGCGCCGGCGGCCAGCACCACCTCGTCCTCGATCACCGCGCCGTCGAGCACAATGGCGCCGATACCGATCAGCACGCGGCTGCCGACGGTGCAGCCGTGCAGGCAGGCCTTGTGGCCGATGGTCACGTCGTCGCCGATGGTGAGCGGCCAGCCCTCCGGATTGAAGGGGCCGGCGTGGGTGATATGCAGCACCGAGCCGTCCTGCACACTGGTGCGCGCGCCGATGCGGATCCGGTGCATGTCGCCGCGCACCACCGCCATGGGCCAGACCGAGCTGTCGTCGCCGAGGGTGACATCACCGATCACCGAGGACTGCGGGTCGATATACACCCCGTTGCCGAGCTGGGGAAATTTCTCGTTGTCGCCGTCACCGTGGGGACGCAGTGGGGACATAATTCACCTCCTGTACAATGCGTCCCCTATCATAGCCGTATCCATTTATTTGCGCAGGTTGCCGTATGTCCAATCCGCTGTTGACCTTTCCCTTGTCAGATAGCCCCCTCCTTCCACCCTTCGACCAACTGCTACCGGAGCAGGTGGAACCCGCTATCGCTGAATTGATTGAGCGCTGCCGCGCCGAACTGGAGAGCGGCCTGAAGAATCCGGGCTGGGACACCACCCTGGCCCCGCTGGAGGAGGCCCAGGACAGGCTCAACCGGGCCTTTTCCCCGGTCAGCCACCTGAACAGCGTGCTCAGCGGCCCCTGGCGGGCGCCCTACGAAGCGGCGCTGGCCAAGGCCACCGATTACTGGACCGAACTGGGCCAGAACCGCGATCTCTACCGGGTCTACCAGCAGCTGGCCGAGGCGAAGGAATTCACCGGCTGGCCCCAGGCGCGCCGGCAGGCGGTAAAGCTGGGCCTGCGGGATTTCGTGCTCGGCGGTGTGGGCCTGGAGGGCGGGGCGCGGGAGCGCTTCGCCGCCAACAGCCGCCGCTTGGCGGAGCTGGGCAGCCGCTTCGCCAACAATGTGCTGGATGCCACCAACGCCTGGACCTACCACACAGAGGACGAAGCGGAGCTGGCCGGGCTGCCGCAGACCGCGCTCGCGGCGGCCGCCGCTGCGGCGCAGGCGAAGAACCTCGCCGGCTGGCTGATCACCCTGGAGGGGCCCAGCTACCTGGCGGTGATGACCCATGCGGACAACCGCCAGCTGCGCGAGCGGGTGCACCTGGCATTTGTCAGTCGCGCCTCGGAAACCGGGCCCCAGGGCGGGCAGTTCGATAATTCCGCAGTGATGGAGGAGATACTGGCGCTGCGCGCCGAGCAGGCCAAATTGCTGGGCATGTCCAGTTACGCCGAGCTGTCCCTGGCCAGCAAGATGGCCCCGGATTGCGAAAAAGTACTGGAATTTCTCGAGGACCTGGCGGCGCGGGCCAGACCCGCCGCCGAGCGCGAGTTCGCCGAGCTGCGGGAATTCGCCGCGGAAAAACTCGGACTGGAGGCGCTGCAACCCTGGGATATCGCCTGGACCGCGGAGAAGCTCAAGCAGGAGCGCTACGCGGTCAGCCAGGAGGAACTGCGCCCCTATTTCCCCTATGAAAAAGTGCTCGCCGGGCTCTTCGCGGTGGTGGAAAAGCTGTTCGGCGTCACCGTGGAGGGGGACACCTCGGTAGCCACCTGGCACCGCGACGTGCAGTTCTTCTGGCTGCTGCGCGGCGGCGAGCGCATCGCCGGCTTTTATCTCGATCCCTTCGCCCGCGAGAACAAGCGCGGCGGTGCCTGGATGAATACCGTGTGCGTGCGCCGGCAGGGGGCCGCGGGCTTGCAATTGCCGGTGGCCTACCTGGTGTGCAACTTCTCATCTCCCGCTGCAGGCGCCTCTTCTCCCGCTGCGGGCGCCTCACCCGCCGCGGGCGCTTCTGCTTCCGCTGGTGGCGCTCCATCGCTGCTGACCCACTACGAGGTCACCACCCTGTTTCACGAGTTCGGCCACGGCCTGCACCATATGCTCACCCGGGTGGATGTGGCCGAGGTGTCCGGCATCAACGGCGTGGCCTGGGACGCGGTGGAGCTGCCCAGCCAGTTCCTGGAGAACTGGTGTTGGCAGCCCCAGGCCATCGCGATGATCTCCGGTCATCACGAGACCGGCGAGCCGCTGCCGAAAGCGCTGCTGGACAAAATGCTGGCGGCGAAGAATTTCCAGTCCGCCATGTTCACCGTGCGCCAGCTGGAATTCGCCCTGTTTGATTTCCGCCTGCACTGTCGCGACAGCGGCGCCAGCGCGGCGGAGATTCAGCAACTACTGGACTCGGTGCGCGCACAGGTGGCGGTGGTGCCGGTGGCGGAGGAGAACCGCTTCCAGCACGGCTTCAGCCATATCTTCGCCGGCGGTTATGCGGCCGGCTATTACAGCTACAAGTGGGCCGAGGTGCTGTCCGCGGACGCCTTTTCGCTGTTCGAGGAGAAGGGCATTTTCGACCGGGATACCGGCGACAGATTCCTGCACAGCATCCTCGAACAGGGCGGCAGTCGCGACGCACTGGACCTGTTCACAGAATTTCGTGGCCGCGAACCTAAAATAGACGCGCTGCTGCGCCACAGCGGCATCGCGGAGTGCGACGAGACTGCCCATGAGTGAAGACAGTAAAAAACCGGTAAAAAAGCGCTTTATCGCCGGCGCCGTGTGTCCCCGCTGCGGGGAGATGGACCGGATCGTCAACTACCGGCGAGAGGGCAGGAATTTTCGCGAGTGCGTGGCCTGCGGTTTCGAGGACGAAATCCGCCTGCAGTCCGCGCCGCGGGTGCCGGGTACGCGGGTCGACAACCGTGAAACCGCGACAGAGACCGAGGTTCCGGTAAGAATCATTCAACCACCCAAAAAATAAAGCGTGAAAAAATACTATCCACTGCTGGCTTTCCTGCTGGTTATCGCCATCGCAAGTCTCTACGGCCTGGATCACTACCGCGAACTGCGCGAGCGGCAGCGGGAGCAGACCGCGCTGCTGCTGGCCCGCTGCGTCAACCAGGGCATCCTGTCGCTGTTCAAGCTGCAGGCCAACGACTGGCGTGCGCGGCCGGACTTCTACCGGGAGCAAGAGGAAAAGCTGGAAGCGGCGGTGGCGCAGTTGCCGCAGCAACTGCTGGAGGGCAGCCCCTTCGCCGAGTGGCAGGCGGCGGTGGAAATCTGCGGCAAGCTCACCCGTCACAGCAACCTGCAGCACAGGACCATTTTCCGCCCCCTGGGGGAGTTCGCGTCGCGGGAAATATTCGCCCCCACGGCCCTGAAGGACCGCAGGGCCCAGGGCCAGCGCCGGCGGGTCATCGGCAAGCTGCAGGTGTCCGCCCAGGCGGCGGAACGCTACCTGGAGGACTTGCGCGCGGATATCCGCAACCAGGTGAACAGCGGCGGCCTGTCGCCGGAGAGCCGGGAAAAGGTCCGTTCGGAAATCGACGCGCAGGTGCTGGATTACTACCGCCGCGGCAACTTTTCCCCGCGACAGGTCAACGCCCACCTGGAGCGGGTGGCGCGCTACTACCAGCTGCTGGCGGACAACCCGCGCGGCTATACGCTGCGCGGCGGCAGCCTGTACTTCTACGATAAAAACCTGCGCCGGGAGATCGACGATCTCAACAGCGCGATTTTGCAGGGCGAGGCGGAATTCTACGCAAACTGGCAGCAGATACTGCAGCACCAGCAGGTGCGTATCTGAGAAGCTATTCGCAATCGAAATGGCACTTACTTAAGCGAATCCTCTTCGTAGGATGGGCAAAGCGCAGCGTGCCCATCTTCCGCCACGTTGATGGGCACGCTGCGCTTTGCCCATCCTACGAAAAATGCCGGGCTTACGCTTAAGTCAGTGCCATTTGGCTTTGGACGCCCTGATTTATTAGAGCTTGCCGCCCGATTGCTTCGAGCGGTGGCGGCGGCCCGGGGATGGTATCAGGTCGCCGCCGCCGCTTCCTTTGGGTCGAATATCTGGGGCTCGTCCTGGGACGGCTCCACCTTTTCCTCGGGGACCAGGGCATAGCGCTCCCCGTTTGGAAATGTCACGCGCAGATCGAGTTTGCCACCCAACCCCTCGATGAAAGCGACCAGCGTCTGTAGCATAACGCTGCTGACTTCGCTGTTTTCCAGCTTGCTGATAGTCGCCTGTTTCCTTTCCAGTATCCTGGCGATTTCGATTTGTTTCATGCCGCGGCTGCGGCGTAGCTCTGCCAGAGTGTGAGCCACATATTCTTCCGCAAATGCTTCGTCACCTCTGCGGACTACCTCTGGATCGAGTTGTTTCCGTACCTCTGACCAGGGTGTTGTCTTTTTCATAGTGCTACCTCTTAAACCTCACAGGTTCATAGCGCTTTTCGCGGGTAAGTTTATAGCGCTTATCAGGCGCTTACCGTTATTTATTGTTATAGCGTCTTTCTAATTGCAGGTGCCTGCCAAGCGCCTGAATTACTGTCGATCGAGTCGGTCTACTGTTTCGCCCGGCGCTTCCACGTATTCCGCGTAGAGAGCCTCGGCCTGTTTAGTCATAGAGCGATAGAACCTCCTTTTGTTCAGCCCCTGCTTATCACCGGCACACAGGATGTAACCATTGCGCGCCGGATCGAAGACGTAAAAAATTCTGAACACATGCCGCCCGGCACTGACCCGCAACTCTTTAAGGTTGTTCAGTCGGCTGCCCGACACCGTATCCGCTCGCGGCCTGCCCAGGTTTGGGCCCTCGGCCTCCAGCCAGTCGATTGCCTGCACGACCTTCTCCTGTGCCTTGCTCGTGAGACCATGCAGCCATTCGATAAATTCGTCGGTTGTTTCGATGTTCCAGGGCATACGGTCCCTCGTTGTTATTTTCTGCACCCATCCAGTGAGACAAGGATAAATATAGATCACAGGCAATATAGATTGCAAGCTATAGTCCGACAGCCTGCTAGGCTGAGAGATGGAACCTCGAAAAGGAAGCTCGACGGACGGAGTCGATGGAGAGACTCGGGGAGTATCGCCGCAAGCGCGACTTCACACGCACCCGCGAACCCACCGGGGAGGCGCACGGCGACTCGAGTTCCGGGGACCTTTACGTCATGCACAAGCATGCTGCGAGCCACGATCACTTCGACCTGCGCCTGGAACAGGATGGCGTTCTCAAAAGCTGGGCACTGCCCAAGGGGCCGAGCCTGGAGCCCGGCGAGAAGCGCCTGGCGGTGGAGGTCGAGGACCACCCCCTCGGCTATGCCGACTTCGAAGGCGTAATCCCCAAAAAGGCCTACGGCGGCGGCACCGTGATGCTCTGGGATCGCGGCACCTGGCGGGTCAAAGGGCGCCCGAAAAAGGATCGCATCGATATCGAGCTCAACGGCGAGCGGCTGAAGGGAAGCTGGGTCCTGACCCGCATGACCGGCAAGAACCAGGACAGGCAGGGGCGCAACTGGTTGATGATCAAGCGCCACGATGACAGGCCGCGCATGGATGCCTCGCTCAGCGTCGACGAAGACAGCAGCATCGCCAGCGGGCGCAGCATGGCGCAGATCGCCGAGGATCGCGACACCACCTGGACCTCGGGCCACGCCGAGACTTCGGCTCTCCCCGCCCCGCCCGATCCGTCGGAACTCGACGGCGCCCGACGCGCAAAGCTGCCCCGCGGGATCAAGCCGCAGTTAGCCACCCCGGCCCGCGAAGTCCCCTCCCGGGGCGAGTGGATCTACGAGATAAAGCTCGACGGCTACCGCCTGCTGGCCCGCGTCGAGCGCGGCGAGGTCCGCCTGATCACCCGCAATGGCCAGGACTGGACCGGCCGTTTTCCCGCGCTGGCCGAGGCCCTGGAGGCGCTGCCGGTGGATTCGGCGCTGCTGGACGGCGAGGTGGTGGCGATGGACAGCAATGGCATCTCCCGCTTCGGGCGGCTGCAGGAGGCACTCTCCAGCGGCCGCACCGCCCATCTCATCTACCAGGTCTTCGACCTGCCCTACCTCGAAGGGTACGACCTCGCCGGCGTGGCGCTGCTCGAACGCAAACGCGCTCTTGAGGCGCTGCTCGGTGCCGCCGGTATGAAGGGCGGCACCATTCGCTACTCCGACCATCTCGAAACAAAGGGGGCAACTTTCTTCGAGCGTGCCTGCCAACTGGGGCTCGAGGGCGTCATCTGCAAGCGCGCCGACAGCCACTATCAACAGCAGCGCAGCCGCGACTGGGTCAAGGTCAAGTGCGTCAGCCCGCAGGAGGAGTTCGTGGTCGGCGGCTATACCGACCCCGGCGGCGCGCGCCCCGGCTTTGGCGCGCTGCTGATGGGCGCCTATGGCGACGAGGGGCTGGTCTACGCTGGACGCGTGGGCACCGGCTTCAGCCAGCGCCTGCTGGAGCGCCTGGGCGAGACCCTGCGGGCACTGGAAATCGATCGCTCGCCCTTTCACGGCGCCGTGCCGGACAGCCATTCGGTGCACTGGGTGCGCCCCGAGCTGGTGATCGAGGTGGAGTTCACCGAGCGCACCCGGGACGGCCGCCCGCGCCACCCGGTGTTTCGCGGGCTGCGCGAGGACCGGAATCCCCGGGAAATACGCATGACCAACTCCAGGGAGTTGGCCGCCGGCAACGGGGAGGCCGACGAGCGCAAACCCGCCCGACGCAAGGCCGGTGTCAGCCGCAAGGGCGAGACGTCGCTGCTCGGAGTGCGCCTGACGCATCCCGACCGGGTGCTGTTTCCCGAACTGGGACTGACCAAGCTCGATCTGGCGCGCTTCTACGGGCAGATCCAGGACTGGGTTCTGCCGCACCTGGCCTGGCGGCCGCTGGCGCTGCTGCGCTGCCCCGAGGGCCGCGATGGGGAGTGCTTTTTCCAGAAGCATCCCCGCACCGCCATTCCCGGGCGGGTGCCGCGGGTCGATGTGCCCGGGAAGGAGGGCAGCAGGGAGTACCTCTACGTCGAGTCCGCCGCCGATCTGGTCGGTCTGGTCCAGGCCGACACGCTGGAGATCCACCCCTGGGGCAGCCGCATCGATCATCTCGAGCAACCCGACATTCTGGTGTTCGATCTCGATCCGCACGAGGACGTCGCCTGGCGGGAGGTTCTGCGCGTCGCCGGGACCCTGCGCGAGCGCATCGAATCGCTGGGGCTCACGCCGTTTCTGCGCACCACCGGCGGCAAGGGGCTGCACTTGGTAGTGCCGCTGGAACCCGACGCCGACTGGGATCGGGCCAAGGCCTTCGCCCGCGCCATCGCCGAACAGCACGCCAGGGAGGACCCCAAACGGCTGACGGCCAACCTGTCCAAGGCCAAGCGCGAGGGGCGCGTCTTTATCGACTACCTGCGCAACGGCCGCGGGGCCACGGCGGTGGCCTCCTACACGGTGCGCGCCCGCGAAAACGCCCCGGTGGCGGTGCCCATCCGCTGGGACGAACTCAACGGGGCGCTGCGCGCCGACCGCTACAACGTCGGCAACCTGCGCCGCCGGCTCGCGGCCCTGCGCCGGGACCCCTGGGACGGCTTCAGCGAGGCGGCCCGCCCGCTCGACGCGGGGCTGCTCGCATCGGTGGGCGTGCAATGACCGCAAACGGGAGGTGATATGAGCGAAGCACCCTGGTGGCTGGAAGCCGGCCCGGAAATCTGCCAGTCCTGCCTGTGTCCACAATGCCACGGGGAGGACGTCTGATGGCCGCACGGGCGATATGGAAGGGCGTGATCCGTTTCGGCGAGGTGAAAGTGCCCGTCAAACTCTACTCGGCGGTGCAGGACCGCAGCGTGCACTTCCGGCTGTTGCACGCCAAGGATCACTCGCCGGTGAAGCAGGCCATGGTCAACCCCGAGACCGACGAGATAGTTCCCTACGCCGAGACCCGCCGTGCTTACCGTATTGACGAAGGCAGCCTGGTGATGTTCGACCAGGAGGAACTCGATGCGCTGGAACCGGAGTCGGAGCGCGATATCGAAGTCATCCGCTTCATGCCGCCGGAGGCGATCGACCACCGCTGGTACGACCGCCCCTACTACCTGGGCCCGGACGGCAGCGAATCGGCCTATTTCGCCCTGGCCGAGGCGCTCGAGCACAGCGGCCGGGAGGGCCTGGCGCGCTGGGTCATGCGCAAGAAGTCCTATGTCGGCGCCCTGCGCCTGCACCGCGGCGTGCCCATACTGATGTCGCTGCGCCACGAGGAGCAGGTGGTGCCGATGGACGCCCTGGAGCCGCCCAAGGGCAAGGCGCTCGATGCCAGGGAGCTCGACATGGCCCGCCAGCTCATCGGCATGCTGGAGGCCGAGTTCGAACCCGAGGAATATCACGACGAATACCGCGCCCGGGTGCTGGAGTTGATCGAGGCCAAGCGGCAGGGTAAGAGCGTCAAGGTCACCCCCTTCCGCCGCCCCGAGCCCTCCGAGGATCTGTCCAAGGCCCTGGAGGCCAGCCTGAAGAAGGAGCGAAAGCGTGCCTAGCCAACGCCAGAGCAAGCGCAGGTCGAAGGACGAGGCGGCGGGGCGCAAAGAGAAAAAGCGCTTCCACCCCAGCGCCCCCACTTCACTGTGGTCGGGCACCATCACTTTCGGTCTGGTCAGCCTGCCGGTTAACCTCTACCCGGCCAACCGCCCAAAGCCGGTGTCGCTGCGTATGGTCGACCGCGACGGCACGCCGCTCACACGGTGCTACTTCTGCGAGAAGGAGGAGCGCGCGCTCGACAACGACGAACTGGTGCGCGGCTACGAGATCGGGAAGAACGAATTCGTGGTGATCGAGGATCGTGAACTCGATTCGCTGGCCCCCGAGAAATCCCGGGAGATCGACCTCAAGCGCTTCGTCGGCGTCGACGAGATCGACCCGATGTACTTCGAGCGCGCCTACCTGATGACCCCCGACAGGGGTGCCACCAAGGCCTACCGCCTGCTGGCCGAGAGCATGGAGGCGTCCGGGCGTGCCGGCATCGCCACCTTCGTCATGCGCGGCAAGGAGTACCTGGTGGCGATCATCGCCGAGAAGGGCATCCTGCGCGCCGAGACCCTGCGTTTCGCCGAAGAGATACGCTCGCCGGAGGAGATCGGCCTGCCCCGGGAGCGGGCTCCCGATAAGCGGCGCGTGAAGGCCATGGAGAAAGCCATCGCCGCGCTCAGCCGCGAGACCTTCGAGCGCGAGGCACTACAAGACCTGCAGAGCCAACGCATCATCGAGCGCGCCGAGGAGAAGCTGGCGCGGGGCCAGGATGTGGTCCCACTGGAAGAACAGGCGCAGGAGTCCGGGGCCGAACCGGAGCGGGGCGGCGAGGTGATCGACCTGATGCAGGTGCTCAAACAGAGCCTCGCCGAGGGGCGCTCGCCCGGGCAGCAGGAACGAAAAGGTGGCCGGCCCGACCGTGGCCGCCGCGCCGCCCCGAAGCCCGACGGCAAATCGGCTCAGCGGGGAAAGCGCCGCCGCGCCGAACTGGAACGGCTCTCGCGGGACCAACTCTACGAGCGCGCCCGGAAGCTGGATGTCCCCGGCCGCAGCCGCATGAACAAAGCCGAACTGGTCGAGGCAATCGCGGCCCAGCAGACACAGTATTCGTAGGGTGCGCCATGACAGAAAATTGCTCCTGCATTTTCTGCACTTCCGCTGGGCGGCACTCCGCCATCCATGGCGGTCGCGCACCGCCCCGGGCTCGCGCGGGTTTCAGATCTTTTGGTGCGCACGGCGCACCCTACGGCTGGGTCTCAACTCAACAGTATTGTATTCAGCACTGTCTTTTCGCCTGCAGGGCAGGCTCCCACAGCAGACACAGTGCAGACCCTGTGAAAGAGGTGGATCAATGGGAGGTGTCCACCTGCGGCGTCGCCAGCGGCATGCGCAGGGCTATGTCCAGCCGCCCGGCGAAGTCCGGCCACACCCCCGGGGTCTCGATAAAGCGCTGCTTGCACAGGACCAGTGCCACCAGGCTGTCCGGACTCAGCTGCAGACCGCTGAAGCGGCGGCCGACCCGCACGCTGATCGCGTCCAGTTCCGCTGCGAACTCCTCGCCCAACAGTTCGCGCACCACCAGGTTGGCCACCATCGGGTCCATGGGCAGCAGCGGGGTGCCACAGGCGGGTTGCAGCCGGTCGTTGATCTCCTCGAGGGTGCGATGCGCCAGGTAGGCCTCGTCCAGCAGCGCACCCAGACCTGCATGTTCCGGGTGTCGCTCCGGCGGCTCGGCGAAGGCGCAGCAGATCAGTTCGCGCACCGGCGCCAGGTCCAGCCCGGCGGCGCCGCACAGGATTTCCAGCCGCTCGAGCCAGTCCGGCACAGCCTGGACATAGCGGATTGCAAAACTGGTGAGGTGTTTGGGGCCGTCGCCCTGGGGAAGGCGAATACTGCGGTGCAGTCCGGGAAGCGAGCGTCTGAGCGCGCGGCAGAAGCGCCCGCTGTGTCGCTCCAGGGTAACCGCGCGGTCGATGCATCTCCGCATGATCTGATAGTCATCGTACATCGTTACCACTGTCGAACGGTGGAATCCCCTTTTCCGTCCTCCCGCAGCACCGCATAACGCGAAAAAAAGATTACCTTGTACCGTCGCTCCAGTTACGTCCAGGATTTGCTTGAAGTGTAGTAGCGATAGAAAAGTAGTAGACCTATGGAGCGAGCGCCAGTCCACATAAACAGGCTGTACCAGATGCCGTGGTTGCCCCAGGAGCGGGTGAACCACCAGACCGGAAAGAAAACCAGCGCGGTGGCCACAAACATGGTGTCGCGCATCTGCCGGCTCCTGCCGGCGCCGATAAAGATTCCGTCCATCTGGTAACTCCACACCGCGACCAGGGGTAGGGCGCAGAGCCACCAGTAAACCCGCTGTGCCTGCGCGAGCACCGACGGAATATCGCTGAACAGCGGCAGTATCAGCGGCCGGCCGGCGACATAGATAACGGTGATGGCCGCGGCACTGGCCAGGGCCCAGGTCCCCGCACTGCGCACCGTGGTGTGAAAAAGCCGTGGCGACTTCCTGGAGATCGACTCGCCCACCAGGGCCTCGGTAGCGTGGGCGAAGCCGTCCAACGCGTAGGAAGTCATCATCAGCAGCTGCAGCAGAATCGCGTTGGCCGCCAGCACCGCATCTCCCTGCGCGGCGCCCTGGGCGGTGAAAAAAGTAAACGTGAGCAGCAGCAGGCAGGTGCGCACAAACAGGTCGCCGTTGATGCGCAACAGCTCCGTCCAGGGCGCGGGGTCGCGCCAGGGCAAAAAGTCCGGCCGGCGCAACAGGTGCACGAGCCTGGAGAATATCGCCGGTTCGACGCGCCCCAGCAGGCGCAGGCCCAGTACAAAGGCCGAGATATCCGCGCACACCGTCGCCATGGCCGCACCGCGGGCACCCAGTTGCAGGCCGACGATAAGCACAAAATCCAGCAGGATATTGAGGGCGTTGGCGGCTAGCAGGATAAACAGCGGCGCGCGGCTGTCCTGGCGGCCGATAAAGAACCCCAGCAGGGCGAAGTTGGCCAGCGCCAGCGGCGCGCTCAACAGGCGGATCTGCAGATAGGCCAGCGCGTGGGGTCCGGTCTGCTCGCTGGCGTTCATCCAGCGCACGATCAGGGGCAGCAGCGGCGAGGCCAGCAGCAACAGCGCCAGGCCCAGCACCAGGGCCAGCCCGAGGGCGCGCAGCAGCCACTGCTCGCCGCCGTCCGCCGCGCGGGCCACCAGCCCGGTGGTGCCCATGCGCAGAAACCCGAAGGCCCACAGCAGCATGGACATCACGCTCGCGCCTACGGCCACGCCGGACAGGTATTCGGGGGAGGGCAGATGGCCGAGAATCGCGGTGTCCACCGCGCCCAGCAGGGGCACGGAGATATTGCTCAGGATCATCGGCCAGGCCAGGTTCCAGACGCGGGAATGGGGCTGCTCGGCAACCTGTGACTGCTGCATGTAGGCTGTTCTTATGGTTGGCGGTTTAATTGACTTTTCGACGGCGATATGTTCCTTTTAGCCGTGCAGTAGATGCGACAAATGACACAGGTTGTTGGTTGACCCTTCCGGACGACGACATCTGAAGTAAAAAATCTTTAACTAAGAATAACAAGTTGCACTGACGGCAGTATCGCGGGGATTTTTCCCCGCCCAGTGTATGTAGTCTTGTGTTACTACAGCATGTCCACAATTTTTGTGTGGAATTTCTCCGCGGCTGGCATGCCGGCGGCGGGGGGACTCCAGTTATCCGTAACGTCCGACGGCTGAAGATAAGAATAACGAGTTTCCTCGCGGAGACTCGCAACACACGGAGATCTGTAGGCGATGTTGAGAGGCTTCAATCGGCTGTTCGCCTTGCTGGCCACCTCGGTTCCGGCCCATTTCGCGCTGGCGGAAGAGGGGGCGGAGCGCTGGGGGGTCAATATGACCCAGGGAGTAACTGAGGTATCCCGTACCACCTACGACCTGCACATGCTGATCTTCTGGATCTGCGTGCTGATAGGCATTGCGGTGTTCGGGGTGATGTTCTACAGCATGTGGCGCCACCGCAAAAGCAAGGGCTTTCAGGCGTCGCAGTTTCACGAGAGCACCGCGGTCGAACTGGTGTGGACCATCATTCCCACCCTGATCTTGGTCGCTATGGCCGTCCCTGCCACCAAGACCCTCTACGATATCTACGACACCGGGGAAGCCGACCTGGATATCATGGTCACCGGCTACCAGTGGAAGTGGAAATACGACTACCTGGGCTCCGATGTCTCTTTCTTCTCCAACCTCTCCACCCCCCGCGCACAGATCGACAACCAGCTGCCGAAAGGCCCGGACTACCTGCTGGAAGTGGACGAGCCGCTGGTGGTGCCGGTGGGTAAGAAAATCCGGTTTTTGCTCACCGCCAACGACGTAATCCACGCCTGGTGGGTACCGGAGCTGGCGGTGAAAAGAGACGCCATCCCCGGCTTTATCAACGAGGCCTGGACCCGCATCGAAGAGCCCGGCATCTACCGTGGCCAGTGCGCTGAACTCTGCGGCAAGGACCATGGCTTTATGCCCATCGTGGTCAGGGCGGTACCGGAGGCGGAATACACCGCTTGGTTGGGCGAACGCGCCGAGGCCGCGGCCAAGGCCAGGGAACTCACCGAGAAGACTTTCACCTTCGACGAACTCTACGCCCAGGGTGAGAAGGCCTACAACCGCACCTGTGCCGCCTGTCACCAGCCCAACGGCCAGGGGGTGCCCGGCGCCTTCCCGGCCATCGCCGGTTCCAAGTTCGCCACCGGGCCGCTGGACGGCCACCTGGATATTGTGATCAACGGTTCGAAGAAAAACCCGGCGATGCAGGCGTTCGGCGAACAGCTCTCCGAGGTGGACCTGGCGGCGGTGATCACCTACCAGCGCAACGCCTTCGGCAACAATATGGGCGATACGGTTCAGCCCATCGACATTCTCAATTTTAAGAATAAGCAGTAAGCGCGGAGAGGAAATTCAGTATGGCACACGGTCCTCAACCTGGATTCAAGCGGTGGCTCTACACGACCAACCACAAGGACATCGGCAGCATGTACCTGTGGTTCAGCTTCGCGATGTTCCTGCTCGGCGGCTGCATGGCGCTGGTGATCCGCGCCGAGCTGTTCGAGCCCGGCCTGCAAATCGTGCAGCCGGAATTCTTCAACCAGATGACCACCATGCACGGCCTGATCATGGTGTTCGGCGCGGTGATGCCGGCCTTCGTCGGCCTCGCCAACTGGATGATTCCGATGATGGTCGGCGCTCCGGACATGGCGCTGCCGCGCATGAACAACTGGAGCTTCTGGATTCTGCCCTTCGCCTTCGCGATGCTCGTCTCCACGCTGTTCATGGAGGGCGGCGCGCCCAACTTCGGCTGGACTTTCTACGCTCCGCTGTCCACCGAGTATGCGCCGCCGAGCGTGACCTTCTTCATCTTCTCCATTCATATCATGGGTGCCAGTTCGATTATGGGCGCGATCAATATCATCGCCACCATCCTCAACATGCGCGCGCCGGGCATGACCCTGATGAAGATGCCGCTGTTCGTGTGGACATGGCTGATCACCGCCTACCTGCTGATCGCGGTGATGCCGGTACTGGCCGGCGTGGTGACCATGATGCTGATGGATATCCACTTCGGTACCAGCTTCTTCAGTGCCGCCGGCGGTGGCGACCCGGTGCTGTTCCAGCATGTGTTCTGGTTCTTCGGCCACCCGGAGGTGTACATCATGATCCTGCCGGCGTTCGGTATCGTGTCGGCGATCATTCCCACCTTCGCGCGCAAGCCGCTGTTCGGCTACAGCTCCATGGTGTACGCCACCGCATCCATCGCATTCCTGAGCTTTATTGTGTGGGCGCACCATATGTTCACCGTGGGCATGCCGATTGCCGGCGAGCTGTTCTTCATGTACGCCACCATGCTGATCGCCGTGCCCACCGGGGTGAAGGTGTTCAACTGGGTCAGCACCATGTTCCGCGGCTCCATGAGCTTCGAGACACCGATGCTGTTTTCGATAGCCTTTGTGATTCTGTTTACCATCGGCGGATTCTCCGGGCTGATGCTGGCGATCGCACCGGCGGACTTCCAGTACCACGACACCTATTTCGTGGTGGCCCATTTCCACTATGTGCTGGTGCCCGGCGCCATCTTCTCGATCACCGCCGGGGTTTACTACTGGCTGCCCAAGTGGACCGGCAACATGTACAACGAGACCATGGGCAAGGTGCACTTCTGGCTGGCATTCGCCGGCCTCAACCTGACCTTCTTCCCCATGCATTTCGTCGGCCTCGCCGGCATGCCGCGGCGGATTCCCGATTACGCGCTGCAGTTTGCCGACTTCAACCAGATCGCCAGCGTGGGCGCCTTCCTGTTCGGCGCCGCGCAGCTCGTGTTCCTGTTCAATGTGGTTCGCACGGTGCAGGGCGGCAGTAAAGCCACCGACAAGGTCTGGGAGAACCCGGAGGGGCTGGAGTGGACGGTGCCTTCGCCCGCTCCCTACCACACCTTCAGCACACCGCCGGCCGTGCGTTGACGGGGCTGTGATCGATGCGGTGGAGTGAAAACGCAAAAGTAACTGTCCAGATGCTGGCGCTCGCCGCCGGCATGCTGGTGTTCGCCGTTTTCATAATGCCGCCGCTGTACGACGCCTTTTGCGAGGTTACCGGCCTCAACGGCAAGACCGGCGGCCGCTACGAGGCGGTACCCGCGGCGGTGGACAACAGCAGGCTGGTCACCGTGCAGTTCGTTGCCAGCAACAACGAAAGCATGCCCTGGAGCTTCAAGCCCAGTGTGGTTTCAATGAAGGTACACCCGGGAGAGGCGATGGACACCGTCTTCCTGGCCGCGAATCCCACCGGCCGGGACATGATCGGCCAGGCGATACCGAGCCTGGTGCCCTTCAAGGCCGCGGCGTATTTTCACAAAACGGAGTGCTTCTGCTTCAACCAGCAGCTACTCAAGGCGGGGGAGAACGCGGAATTGCCGCTGCGCTTTATCGTCGATCCGGACCTGCCGCCGAGCGTCAATACCATCACCCTTTCCTATACGCTGTTCGATGTCACGGAAAGAGTTAAACCTGAATCTTCGGCTTCATTCGCCCTGAAACCACAGATTCAGGTTCCAGGCAATAACAACAAATCCGACCCCCAGCGAGAGGGATAAAAAACTATGGCCAGTGAAAGCAGCTACTATGTGCCCGAGCAGTCCCGGCTGCCCATATTCGCCACCATCGGTATGTTTATGACCGCCTTCGGTGCCGCCAGTTGGATCAACGGCGGCAGCGCCTATATTTTCTTCGCCGGCGCCCTGGCCATGGCGACGGTGCTCTGGTTCTGGTTTTCCGCGGTCATCAAGGAAAATATGGCCGGCCTGAACAGTGAGCAGCTGAAGCGCTCCTATGTTTGGGGCATGGGCTGGTTTATTTTTTCCGAGGTGATGTTCTTCGCCGCCTTCTTCGGAGCCCTTTACTATATCCGCACTTTCGCGCTGCCCTGGCTGGGCGGCGAGGGCGATCGCGGAAGCTCCAATATGCTGTGGCAGGGTTTCGAAAACACCTGGCCGCTGATGGTGACTCCGGACGCCGCCGCCCACGGCGACGCGGCCCGGTTTGTCGGTCCGAAAGGTATCATCGATCCCTGGCACCTGCCGCTGATCAACACGGTAATCCTGCTCGCCTCCAGCGTCACCGTGCATATTGCCCATGTGTTCCTGAAGAAGAACAAGCGCACCGGTTTTAACCTGTGGCTCACCGCCACCGTTGCCCTGGGTGCACTCTTCCTGTTCTTCCAGGCAGAGGAATATTACGAGGCTTACAAGCACCTGGGCCTGACCCTGGAGTCCGGTATCTACGGCACCACCTTCTTCATGCTGACCGGCTTTCACGGCGCCCATGTGACCATGGGTACCATCATGTTGCTGATTATGTTGCTGCGCTCGGTGATCGCCCAGCACTTCAAGCCGGACGATCATTTCGGTTTCGAAGCGGCCAGCTGGTACTGGCACTTTGTGGACGTGGTCTGGGTGGGCCTGTTTATTTTCGTCTACGTACTCGGTGCCTGACGATCGTTGTAGGAGCGGCGGGGCGGCCATCCGCCATGCCCGCGATCGGCGGTGAATTTGGCAAAGGGCAATCGCGGGCATGGCCCGCTCCTACAGAGAGAATGACTTAATATTTATCCGCCCAGGGCGCAGTATTGGAAAGGATTCCGCTGTCAAAGCCATACCAGATGGCCAGCAGCAACAGCGCCGCCATGGTAATGCGGATACCCAGGGCGTAGAGGGTGCGCTTCGACTGCGGTGCGCCCATGTCGCGGAGCAGGAAAAACAGCGCGCTGGACAGGCTGGCCAGCACCGCGAGAAACAAAAACACAATAACGATTTTCAGCCACATATTATTATTCGCCACTTGTTGTAGAAGATCGGCATGACGGTACACCCCCCCGCAGCGCAAGCGAAGACGGCCAGTGTAGCACTGATTCACAACTGGCCTCTCACCCTGCTGAGCGGCCTGCTGCTACCGGTGTTGCTGGGATTGGGCCTGTGGCAGCTGCAGCGCGCGGAGGAAAAGGCGCAGCTGAATGCGGCCATCGACGCGCGCCTGTCCGCGCAGCCGCGGGAGCCCGCCGGGCTGGACGCACTACAGGCCTATATGCCGGTGCGCCTGTCGGGTTACTACCGCGATGAGATCCGCTACCTGGACAACCGCACCCGCAACGGCCGCGTCGGCTATGAAATCCTGCAGCTGTTCGTCTCCGGGAAAGAGCGCTGGCTGGTCAACCGCGGCTGGGTGCCCGCGGGTGCGGACCGCGGGCAGTTGCCGGAAGTTGCCTGGCCGCGGGTGGCCAAAGTGATCACCGGCTTTCTGTATCCGCTCGATGATACCGGCGAAGTGCCCGCCGGGCCGCGGGTCCAGAGCGCGAATCGCGCCCTGGGCAGGGAACTGGCGCTGGCACGGCCCGCCTGGTCCGTCCGCCTGAGCGCCGATTCCGATACCGCGCTGGTGACCGGCTGGCAACTGGTCAACAGCCCGCCCCAGCGCCACACCGCCTACGCGGTACAGTGGTTCGCCATGGCGGCCGCGCTGCTGTTATTGTGGCTCTTCGCCGCCACGAACCTGCCGCGGAAGCTGCGCAAAAAATATAGAGCCTGCCCACAGGCGGACAGCGATTAGAGGTAAACCACTGTGAACAACAACGACAACCCAGCCACAGAAGAAAAGCCTACCGGTGCCGGCCGCTTCCAGGCCGTTTCCGTGATCGCCTCGGTGGCGTTGCCGATGCTCGCCGCCTATATCGTTTTCCGCACCGGCGTCGGCATGCCCGAGGGCACGGTCAACCAGGGAGAACTGCTCCAGCCCCCCCGCAGTATCGAGCATCTGCCGCTGTTGGAGCCCGGTGGTGCGCCCCTCGATCTCCTCTCGGAAAGCCCCAAGTGGCGCTACCTGATCCTTCCCGGTGGCGACTGTGCGGCGGAGTGTGAGAAGCTGCTCTACACCACCCGGCAGGTCCATATCCGCCTGGGAGAAAAGGCGGACAGGGTGGAGCGGCTGCTGGTCAGCGCCATCCCTCTGAGCGAGGAACGTCGCGCCGAGTTGCGGGAACAGCATCCACGTCTGCGTTTCGCTGTGCAGGAATCGGCGGCACTGGATGGGTTATTGCGCGATACTAATCGCCCCCGCCTGGAACGGGCCAGCACCCTGCTGGTAGACCAGCAGGGTTTCGCCATGATGGTGTACGACAATCACCACAACGGTAATCAGCTGTTGAAGGATATCAAGCGGCTGTTGAAGTACTCCTACGACAAATAGGCAGGTCTATTTGCGGGCTGCCCCCTAAGGGAGACGCACAAGGAGGCGCGTCACAAGAAGTAACCGGGAGAGAAGCATGCACAATTTCGCGACGGACCCCACCCAAGCCGCAAGGCCCGACTGGCGCCTGCGTCTGGCCCTCGCCGGCACGGCCCTGGCGGTGGTGGTAGTGGTGCTGGGGGCCTTCACCCGCCTGGCGGATGCCGGTCTCGGTTGCCCGGACTGGCCCGGCTGCTACGGACATCTGACCTGGCCCGCTGAACATCACGAAATCGAAGCCGCCAACGCCGCTTTCCCCCACGCCCCGGTAGAAACAGGAAAAACCTGGCCGGAAATGGTACATCGCTATTTCGCCGGCATGCTGCTGCTGCTTGTGGGCGGGCTCACGGTCATGGCCTGGCGCCGCCGCGGCCAGCGTGCTTTTATACAGATCCATATCCTGCTGGCGCTGATACTGCTGCAGGCCGCTTTCGGCATGTGGACGGTCACCCTGAAACTCTGGCCGCAGGTGGTTACCGCGCACCTCCTCGGCGGCATGGCCACACTCTCCATGCTGTGGCTGATCGTGGAACGGTTGCGCAACTCTCCCCCAAATGAGGGCCGTACCATTCCCGTGCACGAATTCCGCATGCTGCAGAAAATCCGCCCCCTGGCATTTGTCGCCGTGGTTGCGGTTGTGCTGCAAATCGCCCTCGGCGGATGGACCAGCTCCAATTATGCCGCGCTGGCCTGCGCAGACTTCCCCACCTGCCACGGCCAGTGGTGGCCGCAGACCGATTTCCGGAAAGGTTTCGATCTCGCCCAGCAGATAGGCCCCAATTATCTCGGCGGCGCGCTGGAAAGCGATGCGCGCACCGCGATACATATCACGCACAGAATCGGAGCGCTGGTTGTAAGCCTGTTGGTACTCACCCTGTCGGCCCTCGCCTGGCGCGCCGGTTCGCGCCGCTGGGCCGTCGGTCTGGCCGGCGTCCTGGTCCTGCAGGTCTGCCTGGGTATCGCCAACGTGGTGATGTTCCTGCCGCTGCCGATCGCCGTTGCCCACAACGCCGGCGCGGCCCTGTTGCTGCTCGGGTTGCTGACATTCTGCTATCGGATTCAGACGGCACAGGCTGCGGGTGCAAGAGAGAGTTCTTTCGAAAAGGCGGGTGAGCACGAAACTGCTTTGGCGGGAGGCCTATGAAAATGGAGTGTCTGGGAGTTGCCTACGCGGTTGCCCAGCGGAGGGGCTCACCATCGTCGGAGGCTTCGCCGAGCGGGCCACCCAACCTGGAAGATAACTGCTCACCCCTGTAGGAGCGGGCCATGCCCGCGAACAGAACCCGATCACGGGCATGTCGGATGGCCGCCCCGCCGCTCCTACAGGGTGGCTTGCTCAAGCCAATGCAGGTAGCTGGAAGATAATAACGAGGTGAAACCATGAGTCTACAAACCGCCGCAATGAGTCGCGCCAGCTGGCGCGACTACTACGAACTCACCAAGCCGCGGGTGGTGATGCTGATGATCCTCACGTCGGTGATCGGCATGCTGCTGGCGGTGCCGGGTATGGTGCCGCTGGATATCCTGATACTCGGCAACCTGGGTATAGCCCTCTGCGCCGGAAGCGCGGCGACGGTCAATCACCTGGTGGACCGGCATATCGATCTCAAGATGGCGCGCACCAGCAACCGTCCGGTGGCGCGGGGGCGGGTCGAACCGCAAAAGGCGCTGGTCTTCGCACTGCTGCTCGGTTGCGCCGGCATGTATATCCTGCTCGCGTTCGTGAACGCGCTCACCGCCTGGCTGACCCTGGTTTCCCTGCTCGGCTATGCGGTTGTCTACACCATGTTTTTGAAGCGCGCCACGCCGCAGAATATCGTGATCGGCGGCATCGCCGGCGCCGCGCCGCCACTGCTGGGCTGGACAGCGGTTACGGGTGATCTGCACGGCCACGGCCTGCTGCTGGTACTGATCATTTTTGCCTGGACGCCGCCGCATTTCTGGGCACTGGCGGTGCACAGGCGTGAGGAATACGCCAAGGCGGATATCCCCATGCTGCCGGTGACCCACGGCGTCGCTTACACCAAGCTGCATATCCTGCTCTATACCTTCGTTTTGTTAGCCGTCAGCCTGCTGCCCTTCGCCACGGCGATGCTCGGCTGGCTCTATCTCCTCGGCGCCGTGGTGCTGGGGCTGGGTTTTGTCTACTGGGCGGTGGAAATGTTGAGGGACAAAAATCCTAACGCGGGTATGGAGACCTTCAAGTACTCCATCATCTACCTGATGGCGCTCTTCTGCATCATGTTGCTGGACCACTATTTGATTGCGGTGTAATCCCATGGCCAATGAACCTACAGCGGAGCAAAAGCGCGGTATCCTTCTAACCGTCGCGGTATTGGTGCTGTTTATGCTCGCCGTACTCGCCGGTTTCCTGCACAAATTGAACCAGCCGCGGGTGATCACTGATTCCGAGCTGCGCGCCAATGGCGCGGTGAAACTGGAGCGCCCGCGAATACTTGACGAGTTCGAGCTGTTGGCGGACAGCGGCGGAGTATTCCGCACTGCCGAGGATCTGGGCGGCCGCTGGACACTGGTGTTCTTCGGCTTCACCCATTGCCCGGACATCTGCCCCACCACCCTGGCCACCCTCGACAGCTTCTACCAGTCCCTGGACGAGGAGACCCGCGCGGACACCGATATCCTGCTGGTTTCCGTGGACCCCAAGCGCGATACCCCCGAAAAGCTGCACGACTATGTGCGCTACTTCAACGAGGACTTTCGCGGAGTCACCGGTGAATTCCTCGACCTCAAGCGCTTTGCCAACCAGCTCAACGTGCCCTTCAACAAAGTGCCGCTCGAGGATGGCCAGTACACCATCGACCACGGCTCCCAGGTGGTACTGATCAATCCCCGCGGCCACTACCACGCCTTTTTCAGTGCGCCACTGGACCCGGCAAAAATGAAGCTGACTTACCGGTCCATGCGCGCCACCTTCAACGGCTGAATTCGCAACCGACAGGCAGGACGTGATGTCCCTCGAGCAAAGGACTGAATATCACCAAGGGGCGTTCGGCCTGAAGCGCCTCGGCTATAATTATCTGCTGCCGGCCGCGCTGTTGTTGCTCTGCGCCATTCCCTTCGGCCCTATCGGTGCCGCCGCGCCATTTATTTGGCTTTCCCTCTGTGCAATCGAAGCCCACAGCGGCTGGAAGCGTGCGCTCGGTTACCTGATTGCCGCGCTGCTGATGTTGGTCGCCGCCCTGGGCATCCTGCCTGGCGGAGCGCGTATTGAACTGCCGCCAAGCTACAGCGACGCTGCGGGCAACACCATCTACACCAGCTTCAACCCGGGCAAGGCGGTTATCGCGATAGCGGTGGTTGCATTTATGGTGCGGCAGCGCTGCTGGCTAAAGCGGAGCGACTTTCCCTATATCGCCACCGCCAGTGTTCTTCCGTTTCTCTGTGGATGGGCAGTGATTGGCCTGTCGCCAAAGTTCGATATTGCCGTCGCCGTTGCCGCCCTGATCAATCTGCTGGTGGTGTGCATTAGCGAGGAGGGCTTCTTCCGCTGGGTGCTGCAGCGGGGCACGGAGGAGCTGTTTGGGCGCTGGCGCTGGATAGTGGTGTTGTTGGTAACAGCAATATTTACCTTTCTACACACCGGTTGGGCGGCCTCGCCAGTGGCGTTGAGCCTGGTGGCTTTCGCCGGATTCTGCTACGCAATGCTCTGGTATCTGCGCCGCAACTTTTGGGCCTGTGTGCTGGCCCATTGGGGCGTGAATACCCTGCACCTGTTTTTGTTGCCTTATCCATTGCCCGTATAAGACGCGTACCAGGATAGGAAGTAACTTATGAACAAACACGAAAAGCTCAATTATGTGGAGTTTCCGTCAGAGGATTTGCCCGAAACAAAAGCCTTCTTTGAAAAGGCCTTTAGCTGGACTTTTGTAGACTACGGTCCCGAATATACGGCGTTCTCCAATCAGGGACTCGATGGTGGTTTCTTCAAGGCGGATATGAATTCGTCGACGGAGAATGGAGCAGCGTTGCTGGTTTTCTACAGCAGCGATTTGGAAAGCACGCTGGAGAAAGTAACCAAAGCCGGCGGCGAGATAGTAAAGCCCATATTTTCCTTTCCGGGCGGCAGGCGCTTTCATTTCACCGAGCCGTGCGGCAATGAATTTGCGGTATGGTCAGATAAGGAGCTGGACTGAATGCCGCTAAGTTAAGGGGGCCGGGCATTTTTGTAGGGTGGATAAGCGAAGCGCATCCACCAGAAGCCGGCTGCTGGAGTGGTGGATGCGCTTCGCTCATCCACCCTACATCGGGCCAATTACGCTTAACTGAGTGCCATTGGGGGCTGGACTGACCGGAAATATCTGTAGGAGCGGCCGCTCCTACAAGGTTATCTGCAAGTGATTTCGCCATGCTATGGTAACTTGCGGAAAACGAGTGCTGGCAAAGGAGAGCTTCCACTTATGAAAGGCATAATGTTGATCGGCCTGCAGGCCAGTGGCAAATCCTCCTTCTATCTCGAAAAGTTCTACCGAACTCATATCCGTCTGAACCTGGACATGCTGAGGACTCGGCACAGGGAGAAAATCCTGTTCAGTGCTTGTCTGGAAGCGAAGCAACCAGTAGTGATTGACAATACGAACCCGACCCGAGAGTGCCGGCGGAGATATATCCGCGACTTCAAGAAGTACCGCTTCGAGGTCGTGGGTTATTACTTTGCTGTCGGCCTGGAGGAATGCCTGCAAAGAAATGCCCTACGGGAAGGGAGGGAGCGTATACCGGAGGTGGGACTCAGAGCGACCTATGGCAGGCTTCAGCCGCCCGCGTATGCAGAGGGCTTCGATCAGTTATACCGCGTAACTATTGAAAACGATATTTTCAAAGTGGAAGACTGGCGGGAAAGGGTTTGACGTAACTGCTCACCCCTGTCCCCTGTAGGAGCGGGCCATGCCCGCGAACTGAGCCCGATCGCGGGCACGTCGGATGGCCGCCCCCGCTCCTACAGGGTGGCTCGCTTAAGCCAATGCAGGCTCCCTTGAGTGAGTAGTTACGGTTTGACAAAACCTGCTCGCCCACCATATTCACAATCCCAGTTTCATTGGCCGATATCCCCTATTGTTTGCGCCCGGCTTCCCGCTGAACAAATCGGCGACATTAGGCGCTAAATTCCTCATTTTTCTGCGAAAACTCATTATCCCCGCTTCAGTGTGATGAAGTCGGTCTTACCGATATTGTCAAAGTGGTATACCACTCCTTCCCCACTATCAAACCAAAGGAAAAAGAAAATGCCTCTGCTTGACAAGTGCACAACGGATTTACTCGCCCGAGTGACGGGCAAGTTTTCGGTGCTGCTGTTGACAGCCCTGCTCGCCGCCTGTGGCGGAGGCGGAGGAAGCAGCGATGACGATGGCAGCAGCTCTTCCAGCAGCAGTTCGAGCAGCTCTTCTTCCTCAAGCGGTTCCTCTTCTTCAAGTAGCTCTTCCTCCTCAAGTGGTTCGTCCTCGAGCAGCTCCTCGGGGGGCTCGACCCAGGCGTGCGATGCCGGCACCAGCAAAACCGACTGGGCCACTTCCTGCCCGGTTGAGTTCAGCTGCCTCAGCGGTGAGTGGCAGGCGCCCAAGGACGGCAGCGAGACCGGCGCGCCACTGCGACTGGAGAGCGAGCATTTCGCATTCTACTGGCCCGACGGCACAAACATTACGATAGAGGACGCACAGAAGGCCGCCGATACCCTGGAAATGGTCTGGGACAACTATTTCGGCGAGATCATCGGTTTCCCCCAGCCCTACTGCGACAGTGCGACCAAGTGGAAGGGGGCGATTCATTTCGACAATGACTTCCCCTTTTTGGGCGGTGGCTGGGGCCGCAATGGCATCTCTTACATGGGTATGTGGGTCGGGCCGTCTGCCGCCAATGATGCCTGGGTGCTCGCCCACGAATTCATGCACGGCGTGCAGTCGCTGACGCCGGCCTTCCCCGAATGCGGCGGCCAGGGCTGCGGGATCTACGAGAGCCACGCCAACTGGATGCCACACCAGATTTTCCGAGACGACGCGCACTGCTCGGAAATGCTGGTAAACAGCAGCCATCTGCACTACGGCAACACCCGCAACCGCTACTGCAACTGGCAGATCTTTGAATATATCAAGGACAAGCACTGCCCCAGTGCCATCCACGAGATGTGGACCAGCGAAGCGCCGGTGGGTCAGCGCGATCCCTGGCAGAAACTCATGTACACCCAGGGTTGGGGCATCGAGCAGCTCAACGACCTGTTTGGCGAGTGGGCCATGCACAACGTGACCTGGGATTACCAGAATCCCGACGGTTCCGACCAGGGCGCCGTTTACCGCAACGCCTACGGTCCGATCACCGACACCGATTCCAATTACAGCCAGCGCAGGCTGCGTCTAACGCAACTGGAAACACTGGACGACAACTGGCAGCAGAACCGTCGCTTCAGCTCCCCCTATTACTGGGCGCCGCAGCGCTGGGGTTACAACGTGATCCAACTGAAGCCGGAAGACAACGCGGCGAGCGTGGACATCCGCTTCCGTGGCGTAACCCAGAGCGGCGCCGACTCCGGCTGGCGCTGGGGACTGGTGGCGACGGACTCCAATCTGGCCAATCCGCGCTACAGCCGTTTGCAGAGTGGCACCGACAGCGAGCTGTCCTTCTGCATCACCCCCGGCGAACAAGTCTTCCTGGTAGTGTTGGCCGCGCCCACGGCCTACCAGAAAATCACCTGGGAGCAGCCCATGGACGGCACCCCCTATCCCAGTATCTACCGCTATCCCTATATGGTGGAAGTGCAGGGCGCCTGGCCGGACGGTTTTACCAACGGCACCCGCGACGCCTGTCCCTCCGGTACCCAGCGCCACAGCAACGGCGGTGGCTGTGTCGTTTCCGGCATCCCCGACTCGGTATACGTCGGCCCCTACGCCCAGGTACTGGGCGGGAATGTGAGCGGCGATGCGCGCATCGAGGACCAGGCGGCGATTATCAGCGGCAATGTGAGCGGCGGCACAGTCGGCGCCCTGACCACCCTGGGTGTTCGAGCCAATCCCCACCACGGGCCGGCGAGTTTCAACGTGAGCGACAACGCCACATTGCTGTCCACCTTCTATCCTATGGGCTGGTTTACCAATAACGCATCCGTGAGCGGCTCCGCGGTTTATATCGGCGACCTTGAAGTCACTGCCGGCAGCAAAACGCAAAACACCTTTTATGGTTTGGTGGATGACGACACCACCGGTGTGAGCAGTGCCACGGAAGTCACCGTTGCTCCGCCATATCAGTGGCGCGATTAACCCCGCAAACATCGATAATTGCCTGTAGGAGCGGCCCATGGCCGCGATCGGACTCCGGTACTCGTAGGAAGTCAGATCGCGGCCATGGGCGGATGGCCGCCCCGCCGCTCCTACAGGGGGGGAGTAGTTACAAAACAGGAGGAATCTCCATGCAACCGCGTATTACCGTTCTGACCATTGGCGTGGACAACCTGGAGCGGTCCCTCGCTTTCTATCGCGACGGCCTGGGCCTGCCCACGGAAGGCATCGTCGGCGAGGAATTCGAGCACGGCCGGGTGGCTTTTTTCGAGCTGCAGGCCGGCGTGAAGCTGGCGCTCTTTCCCCGTGCCGATATCGCGCGCGACGCGGCCATTCCCCAGGCCGGACCCAGTGCCACGGAATTCACCATCGGCCATAATGTCGGCAGCAAAGAAGAGGTGGATATCGCGATGGAACAGGCCAGGGCGGCCGGGGCCGGAATCGTCAAGAAGGCGCAGGCGACCTTCTGGGGCGGTTATGCCGGATACTTTCAGGACCCCGACGGCCACCTGTGGGAAGTGGTTTGGAATCCGGCCTGGGAAAGTGAAACAATGTAGAAACGGCTTCCTATTATGGACAAATTTATGCAGTCGGCCCTCGACGAGGCCAGGAAGGGGCTGTCGGCGGGCGGCATTCCAATCGGCTCGGTACTCGTCTGCGATGGAAACATCATCGGCAGGGGCCACAACCAGCGTGTGCAAAAGGGAAGCGCCGTACTGCACGCGGAAATGGATTGCCTCGAGAACGCCGGCCGCCTGACGGCGGCCGAGTACCGCAAGTGTACGCTTTACTCCACCCTGTCCCCCTGCGATATGTGCAGTGGCGCCATTCTTCTCTACGGAATACCCAAGGTGGTTATCGGCGAAAATAAGACTTTCAAGGGCCCCGAAGAGTATCTTCGATCGAGAGGCGTTGACCTGACCCTCGCGGACAGTGTCGAGTGTAAAGAGCTTATGAAAGCGTTTATCGAAGCCAGACCGGAACTCTGGAATGAGGATATAGGCGTCTGACCGTGAGGTGTGACGCCCTGCTCAGATCCGCCGCGGAAACCAGTTCTCCGAAATCCTCGGCTACACCGAAGAACCCCTCGCCTCCTGCGACTTCAACCACGACTCCCGTTCCGGCATTGTCGATGCGAGCCAGACGCGGGTGGCCGGTGGGCCGGTGGTCACTTGGTTAAAGTTTTGATCTGGTTTGATAACGAGTGGGGGTTTGCTAATCGGATGGTGGATGTGAGTGAAAAACTCATTGCCCGATAATTTTTTTCTGCCCGTCTCTTGTTCATATTGATGATATTTTCAACGACTGTTGACAGCTGATACAGGTAAGACAGTGGTGTGATGAATCTGTTATCGATCTGTAGTGGTCGTGTTATCAAAAAGCTCTTCCAATTCTGTGGAGAGTCGTTAACCTTCCGTACTCAGGTTTATCGTGCCCACAGTAGAAAAGCTGTTCGGGAGTTCAACAAAACCTGCCGATGGCTCGAATGAGAATATTGCGTGAATTCGGATAACAGTGAATAGATAAAAAGAATTGGAGTTTGAGTGTACAGGGACTGTGGAATGTATTGGTTAAGCGTAATTATCGGGGCTTGTTTTCTGTTTATCTCTGCATCTTTGCAGGCGAGTGTTTCTGGCCCAAACAAAAGCAATACCGGCACCTATACGATTTCCTATTCATGGAATAAGTCATCTAATCCGAATTTTCTCTACGTGTCTCCTGATGCGAAGCTTGAAGAAAGGAAAAATGGTGCGCTAAACCGCACTTTCTCGGTGTCAGGCTACTCCGGCAGCAGGTCGATTTCGGTAAGTAGTACAGGTGTTTACACTTATGAATTAAAAATAACCAAGGCCGAGTGTGCCAATATTATCGATGGGTTTCCTCCCCAGTGTGGGGGCTGGGGGCCAACGCAAACCTACAGTGATGGTACCCATACAGTCAATGTGGCTATCAAGCCCAAGGTTCCTGCCAGCATCGGGTTTGATGCCAGCACCGTGGAAGCGGGCAGTATCGACAGAAATGGCAAGTTCAAACTGAAATGGAGCGCAGCAAGCACGCCTCCCCTTGTTTCTGGATACCAGTGGTGCCAGGAAACCAACGGAGCCTGGGATTATTCGAACCCGGTTAACTGTCCTACCGTCAGTAGCGGTACCTATTCAAGAAATATTGGTGGCAGCAATGGCTTGGCTGAGGGAAGCTATCGATACCGTGTGCGTGCCTATGCGCAGGCGGGCAGTTTCAGAACGTACGGCAATTGGCGCACATCTGCGTTGATCACTGTTGCAAAGCTTCCGAATCCAGTAGGGGAGATTACCACCAATCCCAGCAGTGCCACTCAGGCGGGCACATTTGACCTGGAGTGGCAACCAGTTACTGGCAATTTCCCAACAATAAGCCATTATAAGCTGGAATGGAGTTTCAACGGCAGCACCTTTAGCACCTCCGCGCCCGGTAGCAGCAGCCTGCCTGCCACATCCACGCCGAATCGGGAAATTCCTCTGGGGCAGGGAGTTGAGGGCGACTATCGTTTCCGGGTGAGCGCCTGTAATGTCAACGGTTGCGGAAACCCGTCGCCGGTGAAACAGGTAGCAGTCAACACGCCACCAAGACCACCGAGTAACCTGTCTGCCACCCGCAACGGGCAAACGATCAACCTGGCCTGGACATCTTCTCCTTCCACAAACGCCGTGCGTCACGAGTTCCGGGTCAACGGTGAATCGTGGCAGCAGGCCCCGACCAATGCTGCCGCCAGTCAACAGGTCAGTTCCTATGGCGAGTATGACTTTGAGGTCCGCGCCTGTAACGCCCTTGCTGTGGCCCCAAACTGCTCGTCGATCATCAGTGTTACCCATGACTATGAAGACCCTATAGCCAATGCACCCGCCTGGGCCAAGGTGGCCGGCTCCGGTTTCGAAATCGTAGACAGTGGGATCAGCAACCCGACGGTGCCGGTGCATGAGTATGTCGGCGCTGTCGCCGGCAGTGGCGGTGTTTCCGGTGGGGCGGCGAGCTATCAGATTCCAGTTACCGCACCGCCCGGCAGAAACGGGCTTAAGCCCGAGGTTGCCCTCAGCTATTCCAGCCGCGGTGGCAATGGCGTCTTGGGCATGGGATGGAGCCTGAATGTGGGATCTGCTATCACCCGCTGTCCGCAGACGTTGGCACAGGACGGTAACAAGATACCGGTACTCTACAACGGCGATACAGACCGGCTCTGCCTGGACGGCCAGCGCTTGCAGCTGGTCAGCGGCGTCTATGGTGATTCGGGTGCTGTCTATCGCACGGAACTGGACGATTTTACCCGTATCACCCAGAGCGGCCATATTAACAGTAGTTCATCTTCATTTACGGCGGAGTTGCGCAATGGCCGCAAGCGCTATTACGGTCTTAGCACTGACAGCCGCCATAGGCCTTTGGGGCGTGCACAAACACTCAGTTGGGCGGTCTCGCGGGAGGAGGATCGAACTTCCACTCAAAACTCCATCAATTATCAATATACCCATTTTGGCAATGGCGAATACCAACTGAGCAACATTTACTATTCGGGGACTGGCGCAACCAACGGAAACCGTCGCATCGAGTTTGTCTACCAGGCCGGCAGGCGCCCGGACCCGTCATCGAGTTATTTGGCCGGTGGGCTTACCCGGCAAACCAAGCGGTTGGGTACAATAAAAATCCATCTCGCTGGCGAAACCCTGCGTGAGTATCGCCTGAGCTACCTGCTTAGCAGCCTATCGAGCCGCTCCTTACTGCAGAGCATAACGGAGTGTGGGCTGAGTAATTCAACTTTCGAGTGTTACCCGGCGACAGAGTTGGAATGGGCGGAGACCACAAGCCAGCCGGCGGTTGAGAAGATTGGCCATCGCAACGCATCACCCAACTACACGGAATCCTCCCAAGGCATTACCCCCATCCTGCAGGACAAAATGTGGATCACCGGCGTAGAACCGCGCGGCGATTTCAATGGCGACGGCGTCAGGGACTGGCCCGGTTACTTTATATCGGCAGAGGGGGAGCTAAAGGGTACCTTCCCCGCGCAGTCGGAGAGCTGCTACGCCAACCAGTATGCGTTCGGCCACCAGTGTGTCGAGATCGATATGAACCAGGATGGTATTACAGACGGCTGGAGAAAACGCAATGGGAGACTGCAAATAGCGCTGTCCGCCAATGGCGGAAACAACCTCAACTGGCAGGATACACCTATAGCGCTTGTGGACTACGACCGTATCGTTAATGCTGATGATTACAACGGCGATGGTTGGCCTGATATATTTGTGCTCAAGGATTCCGGCTCCCAGGGCGAAGATTACCTCTACCTGCATTTACACACCGGCAACCCCAGTGCGCCCTATAACAATACGAGAACCCTGGTCGCCACCTATGGCTGGGATCAGAATGCAAGGCTACTCACCAAAAGTATCCAATTTATGGGAGACATGGATGGGAACGGCTTACCTGACCTCATGATCTCTGACACGGTGATCAACCTTGAGCAAGTGGGAGACGTGTCATCTCCTCACCCCAGGCCCACACATATCCTCTACGCTGTACAAAATGGCAGCGGGGTCACTTTTGATCAGGTGTCCACAGGTACTGACTTGCCGAATATTCGCAATCAAAGCGACTATTATTTCTACTACTTTGTCGATATCAATGGCGATGGACTGCCGGACTGGTTGAACTGGCGTGGGGCGTACGGCGGCTTGTATTATCGCCTGAACAAGGGCGGTAGACAGTATGGCGACTGGGTGAGTCTCGGCCTGTCGGATGAGTTGGCCACAAGGAATTACAAATACCCCGTAGATGGTTTTGAACTCAGGGGAATCAATTCCCTCCGCTACTCCTCGGCGTTCAAACAGATGGATGTCGATGGTGACGGCAGGACGGAACTGATATTTCCCGGTGATATCCTTGTTGAGAGCTGCCTGAAGCTGTACCACAATGGCTTCTTAACAGATTTTTGCGGGAGCCAGCTCTATGGTTTTTACGATACCACACCGGGCAGCCAGCTGATTCCCGAGAATATCCCCGCGGAGGAGTGGGATCATAGTATTTACCGGTTCAATGCCTTGAAATTCTCGGAACAGCCCGATGGCACTTTTAAGGCTCAGATCGTTAATACCGATTTTATTGGCCATGCGCATCAGTCCAGAGTAGTGGATACCTATGGCAATGGGCTCCCGGACCTGGTTTTCATGCACGGTTGTCCCGACATCTTATCGGAATGGACAGAGTGCTGGTTGCAAAACGAAACCGGAGAAATGGCCGGCAAGCCTAAAGGTTTCTATATGAATCGCAATCGCGGTTCCGCAGCTGGCAACGAACGCTACGAACCCACCGACATGCTGACCGCCGTGGAGAACGGCCTGGGCCTCCGCGACGAATGGCACTATCGCCCCCTGTCCTCCCGCGACGACCGCTACCACTCCGCCGCCAAGCCCTTCTACGACCGCGGCGGCTACCTGGACAGCCTGCCGGCGTCCGTGCGGGACGATCACTTCGAGTTCACCTCCAGCATGTACGTGGTGGCCGAGCACCGCCAGTCTAACGGTGTCGGTGGCCTGAACCGCAAGCAGTACCGCTACAAGGGCGCTGTCTTCAATAATAAAGGCCGTGGCTTCCAGGGTTTCCACAGCATTATCGAGGAGGATCTCGCGGCCGATATCGAAACGCAAAGCGATTTCCACCAGATATTCCCCCTGGCCGGCAAGCTGCACAAACAGCGCAAATGGAAACTTGGCGACCGCACCGCGGACAGCTCCGGCATTCAGCCTTTCGAGGAGAGCAGCTTTGAATGGCAATTCTGGCCCAAAGGCAGCCACGGTTCTCCGGTCGTGGTGGACACCTTGACGGACAAATGGTCCGTCGCCGCCAACGATCCCTATTTCGTCGGCCCCAAGGAAGAGCGAACCGTCCACCGCACCCTGACCCGTTCCGGCAGCACGCGCACCGAGCTGTACACCCGGACCCAGACCCGCAGCTTCGACCAGTGGGGCAATGTCCTGCTGGCGGAGAACCGCTACGAAGAGGCGGGCAGCACCCATATCGTCTCCAGCACCACGGACACCCGGTATGTGGCCGCGGACCAGGCCAACTGGTGGCTCAACAAGCCGCTGAAGCAGACCATCACCAAACACGCCATCCAGAACCGGTCCGGCGTCAGCATCGCCGCCAGCACCGACGCGGAGCAATCGGTGGTGGTGGACTACCTGCTCTGGGACGACAACGCCCGCAAACCCAGGCGGATCAAGACCACGCCCTCCAGCGGCAAATGGACCCAGGTGGACACCGTCTACAACAGCCACGGCCTGCCCAGCAAAGTCACCACCACCGCCGAGGGCGAGACGGCCTCCCGCACTGTGGAAACCACCGCCTTCAGCAGCGACGGCTACTTCCCCAAGACCGTGAAGAACGCCCTGGGTCACACGGCGACCACCATCACCAACCCCCGATTCGGCAAACCGGACTCGGTCACCGACGCCAACGGCCTGACCACCGATTACGAGTACGACGCCTTCGGCCGTGTGATCACCGAGACCGCCCCCAGTGCTCTCGGCTTCAAGATGGCTCCCGATACGCATATGGCCCTGCAGTGGTGCAACCCCTGCAACAGCGCCCCGAACGCCGTCTACAAAACCATCCGCCAGCAAGCCGGCACGCCGGACAAAATCACCTACCACGACAGCCTCGGTCGGGTAACCCAGGTCGAAGTCCAGACCTTCGACGGGACCGACTGGATAGTGACCAAAACCGAGTACAACACACTCGGTCAGGTCACCTTCGAATCCGTGCCCCACTACGCCAGCAGTCCCAACAGCTACGGCACCCGCTACCCGGACTACGACACCCTCGGCCGAGCCCTGCACAAAACCGTCGACCAGACCAACGGCCAGCAACTGGCTATCCGCTACACCCACGAACAGGGCAGCGGCTTCACCACCGACATCCAGGTCAACGGCCGCAGCATGAGCCGTACCTACAACGGCCTGCAGCAACTGATCCAGACCGTCGACGCCCTCAATGGCACCACCGAGTACGCCTACGACGGCGCCGGCAATCCCATCGTGCTGCAGGACGCCGCCACCAACCGCATCACCGCCAAATACAACGCCCTGGGCCAGAAAGAGTGGGTGGACGACCCCAACATGGGCGCAAAGTCCTTCACCTACACCGGCTTCGGTGAAGTGGAAACCGAAACCGACGGCAACCTGGACATCACCAGCTACATCTACGACCGCCTGGGCCGTATAAAGACCCGCAGCGTCAACGGCGTGGCCGAAGCCAGCTGGACTTACGACACCGCCGCCAACGGCAAAGGCCTGCCGCACACCGAGCAGAAAAGCGACGGCGGCTTCACCCGCAGCTACCACTACGACGCCCTCAGCCGCCCGGACCAGGTCACCACCCATATCGATGGTGAGGACTTCCTCACCGTCCACCACTACGACACCAACTACGGCCGCCTCAAGGGAATGACCTACCCCAGCGGCCTCACACTGCGGTACAGCTACAACAACACCGGCTACCGGTTCCGCACCAGCAACGCCGCCAGCGGCTACACCTACCGGGAAATCACCCAGATGGACCCCTGGGGCGAATGGGCATTTGCCAACGTCGCCGCCGGCCACTACACCCTGGGCCGGGACTTCCACGCCGAAACCGGCCAGATGGCCGGTACCGCCTTCGACAGCCAGGTGCAGAGCCACCAGACCCTCGCGTACGGCTATGA
The DNA here is from genome assembly GCF_051659245.1 of Microbulbifer sp. NCBI lineage: Bacteria > Pseudomonadati > Pseudomonadota > Gammaproteobacteria > Cellvibrionales > Microbulbiferaceae > Microbulbifer > Microbulbifer sp. The sequence goes on along the minus strand of NZ_JBOFOC010000183.1, from coordinate 3,742 downwards.
TGACTTCGGCAACCTCCAGGAAAAGACCGTCCAGCTACCCAGCGCCACCCCCGCACTGAACACCGAGACCTATGTCTACGACGCCCTAAACCGTCTCGACTACAGCACCAGGACCGACGGCCCCGGTATCGACTACGACTACGACGCCGTCGGCAACCTGCTGAAGAAAGACGACTTCGCCACCAGCTACAGCTACACCGGCAGCAGCGGCGGCCCCAACGCGGTCAAGAGCGTTACGCTCACAGGGGGAGGCAGCAGGACCTACGGCTACGACAACAACGGCAACCGCACCCACGAGAACGGCGCCCAGAACATCTGGTACAACGCCTACAACAAGCCCACGCGGATCACCAAAGGCAATGCCGACCTGCGGTTCTTCTATGGTGCCAATCAACAGCGCTACAAGCAGATCAACCAGACTGCAAACAAGACCACCGTCTATATCGACAAGACGTTCGAGAGGATTACAACGGAAGGAGAGACCAAGTACCGGCACTTCATTGAAGACATAGCGGTGGTTACCACCACAGAGACAGCCAGCGACACCACGCACGAGATAGGCTTTACCCATAGGGACCGTCTGGGCTCGACAGTGGCCATCGGTGATCAAAGCGGCAACCTGCTGGAAACCCACAGCTTCGACCCATTTGGGAAGCCGCGGCTGGGCAATATCACCGACAAACTGTCCAGTATGCTCGACAGCCAGTACACTACCCGGGGCTTCACGGATCACGAGCATCTGGATGATGTCGAGTTGATCCATATGAATGGGCGGGCGTATGATTACAACCTTGGTCGGTTCCTCAGCGTAGACCCGATAATCCAGAGTCCGGGAAACTCCCAGTCGCTGAACCCATACAGCTATATTCTGAATAATCCACTGGCAGGGAGAGATCCCAGTGGCTATGCGTGTACCGGTTCACGGATTAGTCGTGGGACTTGTGATCAGACCGGGGCCAAAGTTATCAATTACAGCTCTGGCTCTGGGAACAAGCAGGAGCAAAAGGTCAGTAACGGCATTAACCATGCGAAGTTTGAGCAGGGGGTTGCTCAGGCTGCCGACTTGATGGCGCTTGGGGCGCGGGACAATGTCCAAGAAAGTGCAGGCTCAGGCTCTAGTGCTGAACTGACCGGTAGCAGCTCTGGTTTCAATAACGAAAGTGGTAAAAATAGCTACGGCTTAAACCTTACTCAAGAAGAATATTTGCAAGCTGTAGAAGATGGTATTTGGGAAACCGCTCCTGTTATGGATAAGGGGTTTAAAAATAATTCCGAAGTTAAAAAAGCGGCAGCTAAAGTTAATGCCCGTCAGGCGACTAGTAATGGTGATGTTGTATCTCCCGATGCGTATATTGATTTCCTTCAAGGTGTTTCCGAGGCAACAGCGTCAGCAAATATTAATGTGATAGGTGAAAAGTTCCTGATGATGGCGCAAAACTCAGAAGGGCAAGTTATTGTTACAGATATTGGTATTTTACCGGCTCAAGGAGGAGTGATTCGAACCGCTGGCGCGTCAGCGATTGCTCATGTTCATTATCGAGGTTTAGAGCAAAGGCCTGGCCCGGGTGATCACAGTTCTGTAAAAGCTTATGGTAAGCCTAGTTTTGTGATTGGCGCGAGAGGTAAGAAAATTTGGGAAGTCGGGCGAATATCCCAAAAGTATAAATATAGGCGGGTTGATACTGAAGAACTTGGGCGTTGGAGAACTCTGAGGGGGGCCAGATAGTGAAACAGAGATTTTGTTTTAGGTTTTTAGTTGGATTCTTAATGCTGTTTAGTTCGATATCCTGCCTTTCAGTCGAAAAAATATCTGAGGTGTTACTAATTAAAGGTTCGCCGAAGTCAGCTTCGCTGTTATCAGAGGATTCTGGCAAGCTGGAAGGTGAGTCTCTTCTTGTTGCTAATCAATATAAAGTGAGGCTTGAATCTGTAGCCCTTGTAAAAGGCAAGGGGAATATCACTAAAGAGGTTACAGTTCAGCTTTCGGCAAGTCATATAGAGAGTGTTACGGGTGAAGAAGAAATTTTTGTTGTTCTACAAAAGTTAGATGATGGATCGTTAGAGGTGCTCTATTGGGGGGTACCACAAAACATTATTTGTGTTCCTAATGATCTTATGACTAATGCAAATCTGGAAAGAAGCTTCAATGCATTTAATAGATATGATGGTTTTAAGTGTTCTTCATTTAAGTGAATAGTGTAGTTTCCAGACAAGCTGTCAGGGAGTTCCTGGCGAGGGGAAATATACAGGCTCTTAGGGAGTTTTTAAGTGCGAGAGATGGAAGCGTGGCAAAATCTGGTACTCAAGCAGATATTGCAGCATTACAGGCGCAAGCGACATCTATGGGGCGAGGCTTAAAAATAAAGGATGCAGGCAAGCCTCCCTGCGTCTGGCGATCAGTACTCAAACCCTGATTACATGCTTCCGCATACCATTTTTACGGGAAGGGTTTCCTTTAATACCTTCCGCTCTCTATACCCCAATGTTGCATAAATTTCCGGCATTTAGCACCAATAACGCTATAAATATAGGGGTTTAACGCCGTTTAAGCGCTGTCGGAGAACTTCACCGACGGTGAACTCTTGCGACAGGCAAAATAAGCTGATTTTTTTTCATGAAAATTTACCCAAAGACAAGAAAGCGGCCTGCCATTTCCGGTAAAATTGGAGGTGCAAACCAAAACCAATAACCGAAAACGGAGACCGCTTGCCGTGAAGTGTAGCAAGGCTGACACAATTTATAAATCCCATCGTATTCCAAAATTGCGTTTTGAAAATCAACAACTGACTTCCTACTCTGGCCTGGTCATTTTTCAGCGCCTCTTCGCCCTCCTTGATCTCAGAGAGCGCTTGCGCCTGTGCTTCCGTCATTTAGCTGTTAGCCCTATCTTTGGCTATGGGCGCATCATTTTGCTGTTGATCGTTCATTTCTTGATCGGATTTCGCCGGCTACGCGATACGCGCTTCTACGCCGATGATCCGATCGTTAAACGGGTAATCGGTCTTAAAAGACTCCCGGATGTCGCCACCATCAGCCGTGCCCTGGCCGGTGTGGATGACTCGAGCGTAGCGGCTCTCCAACAGCTACTTCGGCAGATGGTGCTGGATCGATTGACCGCTCTGGAGTTAAACACCGTGACCCTCGACTTCGATGGTTCAGTCATTGGCACTGGCCGCTTTGCCGAAGGCACTGCCATCGGATTTAATCGCAAGAAGAAAGGCCAACGCAGCTATTACCCACTCTTCTGTACCATCGCCCAGACCGGGCAGGTATTCGATGTGTTACATCGTTCCGGCAACGTCCATGATTCCAATGGTGCCCAGGCGTTTATCCAAAGCTGTATCCAGCAAGTGCGCCAGTCACTTCCCGGGGTGCGTATTGAAACCCGTATGGACGGGGCCTTCTTCAGCGATGCCATTGTACAAATGCTCGACGAGATAGATGTCGAGTACACTATCTCCGTCCCCTTTGCGCGTCTGGCTGCACTGAAAGAGAAGGTGGAGCGCCGCCGGAAATGGGATTCCGTCAACCAAGACTGTGACAGCTTTGAGTTGCTGTGGAAACCTGAATCATGGGATCGTCGCCATCGATTTATCGCGATTCGCAAACAGGTTCGCATCCAGTTCAAGGGCCCGGTGCAGCTTGATCTGTTTACTCCCTATGAATATGGTTTCGACTTCAAGGTTATTTTGACCAACAAATCTTTCACTCCCGCCAAGATACTCGCCTTTCACAATGGGCG
>NZ_JBOFOC010000182.1:0-48109 GCF_051659245.1 Microbulbifer sp. | reverse complement strand
TATCTCCATCGATCGCGGGCATGGCCCGCTCCTACAGGGGTAAAAATATTTTTATCGATCGCGGGCATGGCCCGCTCCTACAGGGGGTAAAAAATACCTTTGTAGGAGCGGGCCATGCCCGCGATCGATCTCGCCTAGAAATGCATACTCCACCCCAACGATGCACTCTGTACATCGAAGGAGGAGAAAAAGTCATCACTACCTACATCGGAGAATGCCTCCCACTCGGCGCGTATGGTCCAGCTGTTCTGGTGGCGGTAGCTGATACCGGCACCGTAGCCCCAGTGGAAGCCATTTTGGCTGTCTTCAAACGTTCCCGACGCAGGGACCTCGATAAGGATGAAGTCGTCTTCACCCTCCACAACCTCCTCTTCCGGAAGCGGCTGTGCGCGCAATTCAACAGCATCGACTCTCTGTTTGATTCTGGAATTCCAGAAACCTCCGCCCAGTTTGCCGAATAGACTGAATCCCTCGAAAAGTGGCCAGTGTCCGACCATAAATACATTACCCAAGCTTGTGCTTATTTCATTACGCTCGCGCCACTCGGGGAAAAATCCGATGGGAAACAACTGTACATTGGTCCTCTCTACGGCAACAGTGCCACTGGCGAGTCTCTGGTAGCTGCCTTCTACCGCCAGATAAGGGGTCCACCGCCAGCCGCTGTAAATTTTCCAGCCGCTTCCCGTTTCGCTGCAATTGCCGAGTCTTGCGGTTTGCTCGTCAGAGTTGAGGTTCTGGACAGTTTTCCCGCCGCCGGTGCAAAAACCACTCAGGCCTGTATCGCTGTAACTGACGCCGGCGTAACGGTGGGAATAGAAATCGGCCTGTGCCGGCGCGGCGAGCGCCAGGGCGGGTACCACTAACAGAAAGAGTTGCCTGTTCATGGCGTTACCTGCTGGGTTGTTGTGAATTATTCTTTATTTCTTTATTTTTCCTTGTAGGAGCGGACCATGGCCGCGATCAGCTTCGGATTTTGGCACAGGTCGATCGCGGGCATGGCCCGCTCCTACAGGGTAAAAGTATTACAGCTCTAATTCCGCGCGCAATTCCGCGAGCTTTTTCGCGTTCTCGGCCTTGGACAGAGGTTTCCCGGGATTCTGTTCCAGTTTCTCCTGTTGTGGTGGCGCCAGTTGTTCCCCTTCCAGCACCCGCGCACAGATCTTGCGGTAGTGCTCGGCGAACACCGGATAGGCCACGGATTCCGCGTTGTTGGCCAGGAAGAACCAGTTGGCCTCGCGCCCGGCGTGGTACACCGCCGGGTGGCTCCAGTTGTGGCTGGCCTTGGGGCTGGGAGCGTTGCAGGCCTCGCGGTAGGCGGCGCGGGGTTCCGGCAGGCCGTTTTCACCCGCCGCGCAGAGTGTGAGCATTTTGTGCACAGTGGGCAGGTATTCGCTTTGCTTAATCGCGCGCTTGGCGCCGGCAACTATTTCTTCTGGTGTAAAGGCGTCCAGCGATTCCAACCACAGGCGCTTGGCGTGGTGCAGTGTCTCCGTATCCGGAAAGGCGGCATTGAACTGGTTGTGGTAGCTGAGCTTTAGCAGCCCGAAGACCTCGTTGAGCGCGCGCTTCTTTTCACTGAGCTGTTCCTGCTGGGCGCTACCAGTTCGTGTCCGTGACGATGTCGAGGACTGACCTGTCGCGGGTGCGCTGGTTTGTCGAGTCAGCGGTGTTTTGTGGCTTGCCATATGCGTGTCCTATTGCCAGCTTGTTGCGCTCCGCCCACTGGTGGCGCGCGTGACGCACGAAGACGGCGTCCCAGCTCTTGCGCGCGGCCCCCTGGTCGCGCCAGTAGATGCGGAATTCCGGTACCAGGGAGAGGGCGAAGTCGCGGTCTATTTCACACTGGTTCACCAGGTGACTCAAGCAGTCCACCCCCGGCTGCCAGTTGCGCGTGATGGGCTTGGCCACCGGGTTCTTTTCGATCCCCTGGCAGTAGTAGGCCCACTCCTCGCGTGCGTATTCGATAAACAGCTCGCCCCAGCGGGCGCTGTGGCCGCCGCGCTCGAGCCATTTGTAGATAAACTCCGGCAGCAGCTCGGCGGCGAAGGCGGGGTTGATGGCCAGGCGCTGCAACTGCTCCCAGGTGTGCTCGCTGGGCTGCCAGTCGCGGCTCATGGCCACTGGCTTGGCCTTTTCGATAAAGGGCGTGTCCTGTTTTTCCCAGTCCCCCAGCACCCAGTCGTTGAACTCCAGCTCCCAGGAGATGGAGTGCTTGCCGCTGGAGCGGTGGTAGTCCACGAAGCGCTGCAGGCAGCGCTGCACGAAGGTGCTGGGCACGCCCTCGTCCGCCAGTTTGCGCAGGGTCTCCCCGTCCGGCTGCCAGCCCGGGGGCAATGGCTGCTTGCGCTGGGTGGTGGCGCGGTAGGTCTCCCACTTGCTCTTCACCTGTTTCAGGAACAGGGAGCCGAAGGAGTGGCGGGACTCGCCGCGCTCGCGCCAGTAGGTGACGAACTCCGGCAGCTGCTCGCGCACGAAGTGCTCCGGCACGCCCAACTGGGCGATGCGCGCCAGGGTTTCCCGGTCCGGCTGCCAACTGGGGGAGATAGTGTTGGCGCTGCGGCGGGCGGGGGTCTCGGCCGCGCGGCCGTCGCCGCCGCCGAGGGAGAACTTCAGGGTGTGGCTGCTGCCGTAGGGCGCCGCGCCCAGCAGCAGCGTGCCCTGGTTGCGCAGGCTGGTGGCCACCCGCTGGATATCCGCCGGCTCCCAGAAGGGCAGCAATTGCTGCAGTTGCTCGCCCTCGACGGTGTACCAGTCCCGCCCCGGGTGGGGCTCCACGGGCAGGAACGGCAGCAGGTCCCCCAGGGCGGTGAGCAATACCGCCTCCTCCAGGCCGAGGGTGGCGGCCAGGGTGGGGGAGATGCACAGGGGTCTTTCCGGGAGCAGGGGGTGTTTCATGGGCGGGATGATAACACCCTTGGGGACTCGGGACTCCCGGGACCGAGGAGCTCCAGCTCCGCATGCAGCCTCCAGGTCCGCCCGATCAATCCCCGGAAGCCGCTATCCGATAGGCACAGCGCCGCGCTCCCTCCAGCAAATACTCACACCGCTCCACCCTCGCTCCGTCCAGGCATTGGCGGAATACTTCCAGTTCAGAGCGGCAAAACCCCCGGCACTTGTGCGCCGCCGCGCAGATGGGGCAGTGGTTCTCCACCAGCAACCAGACACCGCGCTGCTCCCGCACCGCCTCGGCCATGTAGCCCTCGCGGCTGCGCAGCTCCGCCAGCTTCTTGACCTTGCCGCCAAGACTGGCGCAGGCCGCCAAAGCCCGCCGATAGTCTTCCAGGGATTCCTTCTCACGCTTGTCGATCAGAGCCTCCAGCCCCTCCTCGCCAAAGATCTGACGTACGTTATCGATCAGTTTCAGAGTCAAATCGCCGTGGCGATCCGGGAAGCGGCCCTGGGCTTTTTCCGTCAGTTTCCAGTAGCTGGAAGGGCGGCCCACCTTTTCCGCGCGGTCGAACCGCTCCAGCAGGCCATCGTCGGCAAGCTGTTTCAAATGTTGGCGGGTGCCCACCGGGGTGATGCCCAACTCGCCGGCGAGAAACTGCGCGGATTGGGGGCCGCGGGTCTTCAGCAGGTAGAGGATCTGCTCGCGACTGTTGTTGGAAGGGGTGGACATATCTAGCGCGCCGGTGATTGTTCTGTTATCGGCCAATCTTCCAGCGCCGGCCGGTGCAATGCAAACCGCGCCGCGCCAGCGAAGCACAGCAGTCCACCCAGCACCAGCGACCAGTGGCTGCCGATCAGCGCCACGCCGCTGCCGGCGAGGGCGATCACAAAGCTGGCCAGGCAGAAGTTGGCGGTGAGCAACCCCATAATCCGGCCCTGGCCGTAGCGCTCGAAGCGCTCGGACATCAGCGCGGGGAAGATGCCGTTCACCGTGGCGATACCGACGCCGATTAGCGCGAATACAAGGTAAACGCTTACTTTGCCTGCGAGCGGCAGCAGAATTAGCAGTGTGCCCAGGGCCAGGGTACCTTTCAGCACCAGGGAGTTGCCGCCGAAGCGCCGCTTCAGGGCGGGAATCGCCAGGGCGCTGGTGGCGATCATCAAGCCGGTAACTGTCACCGTATTCCAGGCGATCTGGTGGGGGGCAAAGCCGAATTTCTCCACCAGCCAGAAGGGGTAGAACTCGTAGAAGGCGTTGACTCCCAGGCAGAACAGCAGGTTGAACAGCGCCAGCGGCCAGATTGCCGATTCCTTCCACAGGCTCAGGGAGTTCTGCGCGCGGGCCAGTTCCAGCAGGTTGACTTTGCCGTCCGGCACGGGCCCGTCCGCATCAATGCTGATCTGTACAAGCAGCGCACAAAAAATAACCGCAAGCCCTCCGGCCCAGAAAACCACCTCCGTCCCCAGCGTCACCAGGTAGCCCCCGGACAGGGGCCCCAGCAGCCAACCGGCGTAGGAACAGGCCATGGCCAGAGACAGGGCGCGGGTGCGCTCAATGGTGGGATGCAGGTCGGCGGCAATGGCGCGGGCGATGGCGATATTGCCCTGACAGAGTCCGGTGAGGAAGCGGGCCAGCGCGAAGAGAATGAAGTTTTGCCAGATCAGCGCCAAGGCGGAGAGCGCATAGCCGATGGCAGCCAGCAGCAGGGTGAGAGTGAGTACCCGCTTGCGTCCGAAGTGATCGGAGAGGGCGCCCACAACGCTGCTGCCCAGCAGCAGCCCCAGCGGAAACAGCGCCAGCACCAGCCCCAGCAGCAGTTTGGGTGGAATTCCCATAAATTGGGTGAGGTTAGTGGCCGGGCTGTCCAGAAACAGAGGTGCCAGTATCGGGTAGGGCAGGGCGATGCCGGCAGTACCCACTAGGGTAACCAGCATCACCGCCACCAGAGTGGTTTTTGCGTTGGTGAGCGGCATGAGAGATAAAATAAGTAGTTTGTTTTTTTATTAAGGTAGCAGTAATGCGCCAATAAGAAAAGCAAATGCTTTTCTATTTTTGCGATAGCCAGTTTTGATACGACGCCGGCAGCGTGCCTTGGTGCAGGACAATGGCCGGTGAAGGAGGCGTGCTTTGTTGGGCTCGCGGTGTCAAAGCCGCCCCCCGGCGGCGACTTCCCCCACGCGCAGCAGCGGACGCGGATCTTCACTGCCGGTGAGGGCCGCCAGTTCGTTCGTGCCCAGCCATTCGGACAGTGGAAGGTCCAGCGCGCCGGCCAGCGCGGCCAGCAGGTGCAGCCAACTGCAGCCGTTGGCGAACAGCATACCCTCGGTATCCAGGGTGCCGCCGCGGTTGCGGTAGCCGAGCAGTAACGCGTTGCGCGGCAGCAGCCCGGCGAGGGCTTCGGGCCGGGTGTGGCTGGCGACCAGGGTGGCGCTTGCGTTTTCCGGGAACAGCTCCGCTGCGAGCGCGGCGTCCGCGCCGGCCTGCCGCTCCAGTTCGTCGCGGAAATGCCGGCGGAACCGCCCGGGTTCCAGCAGGCAGACCAGCGCGGCGTCGACGCCGTACTCCGACAGCCGCTGCCAGGCCAACTGGCATTGCTGCAGCTGGTAGGCGCCCACGGCCACCAGGCGCACTGGGGCGTCCGCGTTGCCGCGCAGGCGCAGGGCGCCGTCGCGGACCAGGCGCCGGGCCTGCTCTTGGTCCAACAGCACGGGCAATTTCCGTTTCGGCACCACCAGCGCGTGCAGTTCGCCGTGCCGCCGGTAGCAGTCCGCCAGTGCGGCCAGGGCGCTGTTGGCATCCACCGGGAAGCGCACCACGCTGGTGTCGGACATCTCGCCGAGCAGCGCCTCGCACAGGGTGGGGTCCTGGTGGGACTGTTCGTTCTTGCCGTTTTCCCAGGTGTGGGAGCTGAGCAGAAAGGGGATCGACAGCCACTGCGGCGGCGTTCCGGCCTCTTTCCGGTGGCGGGCAAAGATGATCTCCTGGCGCATGATGCCGAGCATCTTCACCGCGAAGGCCTCGTAGCTCACCACCAGGTTGATGCCGCCCTTGTTGCCCAGCGCCGCGCAGGCCACCGCCTCCTCGTTGAGGGCGGTGATCACCGCGCCGTCGATGGCCTCGTCGCTGCCGGCCTCCGGCTGGAAGACCCGGTGGCGGAAGTGCTCCAGCGTGCGGTAAAAGCGGTTGCTGCTCAGTTCGTCGGGGTTGCCCACGCGCACCCGCCACTCCGGGTTGGCGTCGGCGAGGGCAACGAAATAGCCGTCCAGCGCGGCCATCGGCGACTCATGGCTGCCGGCGGGATGCCAGTCCGGTTCGGGGGCGTGCTTCAGGGTGACGCTGCGCCTGTGCAACGGGTGGTCTTTTTCCAGCGCCCGGCCCTGCGCCGCGTGGGCGGTGAAATAGGGCAGCGAGCGGTGCAGGCTCTCCGTCTCCACATACAGTTTGGCGGCGGCGTCGGTAAATTCCCGGCGGGCGCTGCTGTCCTCCGCCGGGTTTCCCTGCAGCGGCAGCCCGTGGGCGCGGTTGGTGCCGGCGCCGGGAAAGCCGTAGCCTTTCGGCGCCTCGGCGATCACGTAGTGCAGCGGCACCGGATAGCCGCCAGAGCCGTTTGCCACTGCATCCGCACAGCTGAGCAGCCGCTCCTCCGCCTCCAGAATGGCCCAGGCGAAGGCGGCCGGATCCCTGCCATCGATCAGCAGCGGATCGAATCCGTTCAGGCGCAGGTGCGCCGCGAACCACTCCACGCCGCCCTGCTGGAACAGGGTCGAGCGCTGCTCGATGCGCCGTCCGTTGGCGATCATCACCGGAGTGACCAGTCCGCAATCCTCCGCGCGCCACCAGCGCGGCGCCCAGTCGCTGCCGCGCTGTTCCTCGAAGGCGCCGTCGCTGAGGAAGGCCACCAGCCGTTCCCCCGGCAGGGGCATATGCACATACTGCAATTCGGCGAAGCCCAGGTAGCCGCCCTCGGAAATGCCGCCCGCGGTGTTTACGTTCACATGGCTGCCCAGGGGCGAGGCGGGCCGGCCCCGGGCATCGATAGCGTAGGCGTAGAAATCGCGCACGAACTGCGTGAGTCCGGCATCGGTCCAGGCGTAACGGGCGGCGTGGGCCTCTTCCATATTGCCCACCAGCAGGTTGCAGGCGTCGATCGCGGCCACGCAGTGGCCCTGGCCCATCAGCCAGCTGCGGGTGATGCCGCAGAGCGCATTGGCCGCCAGGTAGCCGATATAGGCGGGCACCATGTTCAGCGAGCCGCCGGTGTGGCCCTGGGGGTCCGCCTTGAAATCCCCGGCGGCCAGGGTGCGGCCGTCGGCGTAGACCTGTTTTGCATAGGTCATGTGCACCACCAGCCACATGGCGGCGCGGGTCAGCCGGTCCGCCGCCGCCAGCAGGCGGAAGACTTCGGCCCTGTCGGCCACCGCGCCGCGCTGTTCCAGGTCGCAGGCCAGGCGGAACACCCTGACCTGGGTGTCGGCGCGATGCCGGATCAGTTCGATGCCCTCCGCCCAGGCGGCAAATTCCCGGTCGTGCCCGCGGTAACTGCGCGCCAGGCGCTCGTCCCGGTGCCGTTGATGGTTCTCGCGCGATGGTGTCGAATTCACGAGTCACCTCCCTGTAGTTGTTGTTCGGCGCTGCGCAGCAGTTCCCGCGCTTCGTCTGCGGGCAGCACGCGGATATCCGCGCCCGCGGTGCCGATGTCCGCCTCCCCCGAGTTCGCCGACGCGTTGGCCGCGGCATCCAGGGGAAAGCCGAGCGGTTTCAGCGGTGCCAGTATTTGCGCGCGCACCCGGGGCTGGTGCTCGCCGATGCCGCCGGAAAAGATCAGCGCGTCGGCGCCACCCAGTTCCGCGAGGTAGGCGCCGATATATTTGCGCACTCCCCGGCAGAAAATATCCACCGCCAGTTTTGCCTCGCTGTCGTCGCGGCCCAGCAGTGTGCGCATATCGTCGCTGCCCGCCAGGGCCGTCAGCCCCGCGCGGCGGTTCAGCATATCGTCGAGTGCTGCGGCTTCGAGCCCGGCTGTCTGTTGAAGGTAGAGCAGCAGCCCCGGGTCCAGGTCGCCGGCGCGCCGGCCCATCACCAGGCCCTCCAGCGGGGTGAAGCCCATGGAGGTGGCCAGTGGCTTGCCGTCTTTGATCGCCGCCGCGGAACAGCCGGCGCCCAGCTGCAGGGTGATCAGCCGCCCCCGGCTGCGCCCGGTGATTTCGCACCAGCGGCGCCACATGGCACCGTGCGCCAGGCCGTGGAAGCCGTAGCGGCGCAGCGCGTGTTCGGCGACTAGCTCCGCGGGCAGCGGGTAGCGCCGGGCGGCTTCCGGCAGGTCCGCGAAGAAGCCGCTGTCGGCAACGGCAATCTGTGTTGCCGAGGGATACAGGCGCAGGAATTCGCGCATCCATTGTAGCGCCGGGGGGTTGTGCAGCGGTGCCAGCGCCGCGGTGGACCCCAGTCGCTCGAGCAGCTTCCCGTCCAGCACCGCGCTGCGGGGGAGTATCGCACCGCCGTGCACATAGCGGTGGGCGATGCACAGCAATTGATCTTCGCGAATTCCCGAACCGGCGAGCAGTTCCGCGATCTCTTCCGGGTCCGCTTCCGGCAGCGGCCAGTTGCGATACAGCAGGCGCTTCCAAGTGCGGTTTTGCTCGCGGGCAAAGCCGGTTATTTTCAGCGATGAACTGCCGAGGTTGACCGCGAGCGCCTGCTGTCCGCGAAGAGGGTGGGCCATACCAGATTTATCTCCTGTGGCCGGGTATCCCGGTGTTCAGTGATTTCTTCTCATAGGATGGGCAAAGGAGCGCAGCGACGTGCCCATCTTCAGCCGCGCTGATGGGCACGCTGCGCTTTGCCCATCCTACAAATCACACATCGCTGCGGTTCAGGCGCAGCGCGTTGCCGATTACCGACACCGAGCTTGCGGCCATGGCGGCGGCCGCGATCATCGGCGATAGCAGTAGGCCGAAGGCCGGGTAGAGCACACCGGCGGCGATGGGCACGCCGGTGGCGTTGTAGACAAAGGCGAACACCAGGTTCTGTTTGATATTGCGCATGGTGGCGTGGGACAGGCGTTTGGCCCGGGCTATGCCGCGCAGATCGCCCTTGACCAGGGTGACTCCGGCGCTCTCCATGGCCACATCGGTGCCTGTGCCCATGGCGATGCCCACCTGGGCCTGGGCCAATGCCGGCGCGTCGTTGATGCCGTCGCCGGCCATGGCGACGATACGTCCCTCTCCCTGCAGGCGTTTGATGGACTCCGCCTTCTCGTTCGGCAGAACCTCCGCGAACACCTTGTCGATACCCAGCTTGCGCGCCACCGCCTCGGCGGTGGTGCGGCTGTCGCCGGTGATCATCACGATTTCCACTCCCTCGCTGTGCAAGAGGTCAATGGCTTCCGGGGTGGAGTCCTTGATCGGGTCGGCGACGCCCACCAGCCCGGCCGCCTCGTCGTCCACGGAGACGAACATTGCGGTCTGGCCCTCGGTGCGCAGGGATTCGGCGGTGCCCAGCAGGCCGTCGATATTTACCCCCAGGTCCTCCATCAGCGCTTTGTTGCCGAGCGCCACGGATTTTCCGTCCACGCGCCCGCGCACGCCCTTGCCGGTGATCGAGTCGAAATCCTCGGCCTTCGCCAGTTCGATATCTTTTTCCTCGGCGCCGCGCACTATGGCCGCGGCCAGGGGATGTTCGCTGCCGCGTTCCAGGGAGGCGGCCATGCGCAATAGCGACTCCTCGTCGAAATTCTCCGCGGGCTCGACGCTGACCAGCCGCGGTTTGCCTAAGGTCAGGGTGCCGGTCTTGTCCACCACCAGGGTATCTACCCGGCGCAGGGTCTCGATCGCCTCGGCGTTTTTGAACAGCACCCCGAGCCCGGCGCCCTTGCCGGTGGCCACCATGATCGACATGGGGGTGGCCAGGCCGAGGGCGCAGGGGCAGGCGATGATCAGCACCGCCACCGCGTTGATCATTGCATATGCGCTGCGGGGCTCCGGACCGATGGTGATCCAGACCGCAAAGCTGATCAGCGCGATGATCACGACCGCGGGTACAAAATACGCGGCTACCACATCCGCCAGGTTCTGGATGGGCGCGCGGGAACGCTGCGCCTCTGCCACCATTTGCACGATTTGCGACAGCAGGGTCTCGGTGCCCACCCGCTCCGCCTCGATGACCAGGCTGCCGGTGCTGTTGACGGTGGCGCCGATTACTTTTTCTCCCTCGGTCTTCTCCACTGGAATCGGCTCGCCGGTGATCATCGATTCGTCCACACTGGAGCGGCCCTCCAGCACTTTGCCGTCGATCGGTATTTTTTCGCCGGGGCGAACCCGCAGCTTGTCGCCGGCTTTTACCCGATCCAGGGAAACGTCTTCCTCGCTGCCGTCGTCGTTGATCCGCCGCGCGGTTTTCGGTGCCAGCTCCAGCAGCGCGCGGATGGCGGCGTTGGTTGCGCTGCGGGCCCTGAGTTCCAGCACCTGGCCGAGCAGTACCAGGGTGACGATCACTGCGGCAGCCTCGAAATAGACGCCGACCATGCCGCCCTCCTCACGAAAGGACTGCGGAAAGTAGTCGGGAAACAGCAGCGCAATCACACTGTAGAAATAGGCCACACTGACCCCGAGACCGATCAGCGTAAACATATTCAGCTGGCGGGTAATGACCGAGCGCACCCCGCGCACGAAGAAGGGCCAGCCGCCCCAGAGCACCACCGGCGTCGCGAAAATCATTTCCAGCCAGCCGCCGACCCCGGGCGGAATCCACTCGTGCAGCGGCAGGAAGGGGATGAACTTGGACATTGCCAGCAGCACCACCGGAACCGTGAGCAGGGCGCTGATCCAGAAGCGCCTGCGCATATCCTTCAGTTCCGGATTTTCCTCTTCGGCCGTTACGTTGCGCGGTTCCAGCGCCATCCCGCAGATAGGGCAGTCGCCGGGTTCGCTGCGCAGAATTTCCGGGTGCATGGGGCAGACCCATTCGGTCGCCCCGGCGGCGGGTGCCCTCGGCTCCAGTGCCATGCCGCATTTGGGGCAGCTGTCCGGGCCTTCCGATTCGACCTCCGGGTGCATCGGGCAGGTGTAGGTGGCGCTGTCCTCCCTATCGGAGCGGTGGCGGGAATCCTGTGCGGGAGAGTGCGAGTGTTGCGGCATAAGGGGGTTCCCCGGGATGTTTTACCGACGGCGGCCGTCGTGTGAAGAGTAATAGACTAGTCGCTGCGGTTGCTACAATTTGTTGAAGGCGTGGCATTGGTGCGACCGAACTCTGCGTCAAATTCCACATCTTCACAGGAGAGCGGCGATGCAGGTTGAAACCCTGAAGGATGTGTTGGTGTGGAACCGGGAGTTCCACAGGAATTTATCCGACTGTTTGCACCATTGCGCGCTCAACAATGAGAACTCCCGCGCCAAGATGCTGCTCGACTATCTGGCGCAGCACGAGCAGGAGCTTTCGCAGATAGTTTCCGGGTTCGTGGAAACCGCGGAAACAAGAGCACTGAATACCTGGTGCTACGACTACATGGAGAAGCATCCGATTCTGCACAGCGCGCACTGCGACGCGCCTTTCCAGGATCTCCAACCGGATGAAATCATGGGCGTTGTCACCGACCAGCACGAGCAGGTGATTGACCTCTACCGCTACCTCCATGCCAGGGCGGACATTGAAGCCACCCGCGAGCTGATGGAAGAGCTGGAATCGCTGGAGGAGCAGGCGGCCAGGCAGATAAGCCAGGGTGCCAACCGGATGCAGGAGATGTAGCTACCCTGCGGATCGAAACGATCGGTTTTCATTTTATAGAAAAGGGAGTTTCGAGATGAAATTACACGCCTGTAAATTCGGTATCGCTGCCGGAATCAGCTTCGGCATTGCCTGGCTGCTGTGCAGCCTGCTGGTGATGCTTCTCCCTGGCATGGCGATGAGTGTGTCCGGCGATATGCTGCACATGGATATCACGGATATGGGTTGGCATCTCACCGCCATGGGGGTCTTTATCGGCCTGATCGCCTGGGTGATTGTCGCGGGTTTTATCGGTTGGCTGCTGGCCTGGATATACAATCGGCTGGTCTGACCTTTGCGACGGCGGGACGATAATAATGACGGATTTAAACCTGATGCTGCGGCGGGACCCCGTTTGCCGCGCCATGGTGGCGGAAGATTCCCACCCCTGGACTCACCTCCATATCCGCTATGCATTCTGTTCGGAACACTGCCGGGAGCGCTTCAAAAAATGGCCTCACCTGTACGTCGGAGATCCCACCCACGGCCTGTCGGAGAAACAGCGGGGCAAGGTGGTGAGAAAATCCCACAGGATAAAACTGGTCGAACCGGTTGGCGGGCAGCGATTGTCTGAACTCAAGGAGGCGATAGAGTCTCTGATGGGGGTCGAAGCGGTGGAAATCAGCGGAGAAGAGATAGTGGTCGCCTACGACCTGATGCAGGTTTCCCTGAGCGATATCGAAGCGGTGATCGCTGCGGAAGCCGGCAACTTGAGCGACGGAATAGTGGACAGGATTCACCGGGCAATGATCCACTACAGTGAGGAGTGCGAGCTGGACAATCTGGCGCACTTGGCCAGTCATTACCGTCCTTGATCTCGCCAGCCGAGCATAAATTCCTAAAGCCGGTATTGTTGCATTGCCCCGTTCTTGTAGGAGCCTGCTTGCAGGCGAACGGCTACCGAGCTCCGTCCGATCTTCAGAGTCTATTTTTCTAGGAACTGTTTCATATCTCTACGCTCACGTTCATATTCCTCGTAGGGTTTATTTGCACGCTCCATGCACTCTTTGTGGCGTGATGGCGGCTCCTTGAGGCACTCATTACGCTGATGGATGCGTATATTGTCATATATCGCTCTATTACTGCACGCTGCGATCGCCAGAGACAATAATATAATCGGTAATCTTTTCATGGCCGGCAGCCACCATTTTTTTCAAAGTAACGAACCAATAGCAGCATGGCGTTACGCGTGTCGTACTGTTCACCATGTTCCTGCATGAAGCGGATAATGGCCGGCACATCGAATACCTCTTTGGGTTCTCCGCAATACAGCTTCTCCAGATAGTTTGTCTCTTCATCGAGTGTCGCGAGCAGATCCAGTGCTCCACCGACATAGGCCTGAAGGACAGGATGATCGCTGCACGCACCGGAGGACGACTCACAGATTTTGGAAAACTGCTCCATAGTAAGCGCGGACGCACAGGCTGCCTGAAATGAAAAAAGCGCCAGAATAGCGGTGGTGAGTAATCGAACAGTCATAGACATATCCTTCTTGATAAAATTATCGTAAAACGATAATTTATTAACTTTAAACAGCTATGTCAAGGAGAGGGATACATGGCCCGACACTTTTCCCTGTTAATCGCCCGGGGCTGCCTGGCGATACTTGTTCTTGCCCCTGTGATCGCCTTGTTCTTCTTTATCGATATTGATGCTTTCGCCGCCATGGCCAAGCGTAGTCTGAGCCTGCCGATACAATGGCAGACGGTCTCCACGGAGCAATGGTACGGCTTGTGGTTGTTGACCATGGTCTACCTTTCCGTTGGCCTGGCTGGCCTCTATTTTCTGCACCGCGCATTCACCAACTTCGCCAGGGGGGAGTTCTTCAACCCGAGCAATAGCCGCGATCTGCGGCTGTTCTCGATCTTCCTGTTTGCACAGGCACTTGCCAAGCCGCTGCATTTCGCTCTTTCCAGTTTACTGTTATCGATGAATCATCCTGCTGACCAGAAGATGCTCTCAATTTCGTTGGGTGGCAGTGAAGTCAAGGTGATCGCATTGGCCATGATTCTGTGGGTAACGAGCGATCTACTGGTAAAGGGCGGTAAACTCGAAACCGAAAACAGGCAGTTCGTCTAGAGGTTTCCTGTGTCTATTGTCGTTAACTTGGATGTCATGCTGGCCAAACGGAAAGTTCGCGGCAAAGAACTGGCCGCTCAAATCGGTATTACCGAACAAAACTTGTCGTTACTGCGTACGGGCAAAGTCAAGGGCGTGCGCTTCTCAACACTTGAGCAGATTTGTCAGGTATTGGAGTGCCAGCCAGGGGATATCCTTGAATATGTCCCCGATGGATTCAGCTCTGAGGATTAGGCAACCTCGCGAGGATTTTTCTTTCTTTTTTATTCAGGCGTCGGGCGGCGGTGTAAATACCAGGCCTTCTGCTTCCAGGGTCGCCTGCAATTGGGCTTCGCGGGCCAGGGCGCGATTGACGGCGGGGCGTTCTTCCATGCGGCGGGCGTGATCGTCGAAGCGGGGGAAATGGCTGCTATCGTAATTGGCCCCGACAACCCGCCAGTGGATCCAGTATAGGTAGGCATCCATGGCACTCCACTGTTCTCCGTACCACCAGGGGCCCTGTGTCAGGCGCTTATGATTTGCACCCGAGTATAAAGGATTCGGATCGCGTCGGGCATGGGTATTGCGGACAGTACGACCAGCCCGGATATATTGCCGTGGCCGACCAGTTGGTCGAACTGATTGTCTCCAGCCTGATTCACTCCACTGTACCTTCCGATACCGTTCCCGCAAACAACTGGGTGAAGAGCTTACTGGACCGCCATATCAGCCGGGCACTGGCGGCAATCCACAGGGAGCCGCAACGGGCCTGGTCCCTTTTGAGAAGTGGGTTCAATTATAGTGTAAGGCCCGTTTCACCAGTTCATATTCATTGCCGTCGTGCACAAAGCCCACTGTCAGCGCCTCCGGTGTTTCCAGGGGGGGATAGCGGCCGAACAAGCGTTCCAGATCGCTTTCCGGCTCAAAGCTGATCAGCGAACGACGATCCTCGCCGAAACGATCGCACAGCGCCTCCAGGATTTCGGTAACGGAGCGATGCAGGACCGGTAGCTGCCAGACACGGTTGGCCGATTCGGGGTCCAGCGCCACCGCGTGCAGCAGGTTCTGGACACAGCAGCCCACCGACATCCACCAGGCGGTGGCTTCGGCGGAAACCGGGCAGGTATAGGGCCGGTCATTCGCCACCGCGTGCATCAGCTCACTCATAAATGCCGATCGCAAACCGGTAGGCTGGAGCGGACGGGCGACGATACCCGGCAAGCGCAGGGCGCGCCCATCGATCTCGCCACGCCGGGCCAGGTCATTGATTGCCGTCTCAATCATCAGTTTGTGAGCGCCATAGGACAGTTCCGGACGGGGTGGATGATGCTCATTCATAGCCGGAGGCAAGTTACCGCCGTACACGGCAGCGCTGCTGGCATACACCAATACCGGTGCCCCGGGCTGGCTTCTTAGCTGGTTGAGCAACTCCAGCGTGGCCATCAGATTGACTTCATGGCCCAGTGCATATTGTCGCTCGGCCAGCCCTCCCGGAATACTGGCCAGGTGGAACACCACATCGAGGCTATCAGCCAGGATCCGACGCAGCAGAGCTTTATTGGCGAGGCTCCCGACGTGACAACACAGCGCCGCATGCCCGGAAAAGTGCGACAGATCCCGATCCAGCAGTAACAGTTGCGATATCGGGCGCCCACCGATGGCCATACTGGACTGCAGTTTGCCAACCAGGGCCCGGCCTACGTAGCCGTTGGCGCCAATAACTAAAACCCGCAATGCGCTACCTCGCTTCAGTCAGGACCAAACGTATTAGAACCGATCCAGGCCCCTGGCCATGGTAACCGCCCCCTTGTACAGGGCCTTGACCCGCCGGGTGTAGGGTTACGCACAGGATCTAAAAGCCGCGCCCGTGAGGGCGCGGACAAGACGTAACAGATTAAAAGTTGTACTGAATATTGGCGCCATAGGTACGCGGTGCCATGAGTGTCGAGAACATCAAATCAGTGAACGGCGCGATAAAGCCACTGGAAGTAGTGGCCTCGTTCTCCAGATTCCTGCCCCAGATGGCCGCATTCCATTGGCCGGAGGGCGAGGTGTAGTTCAGGTACATATCGGTCCGGGTATAACCATCGGTGAGCTGTGAAGGCAGGTAATCGATGCCGGTATAGGTTTCATCGGATACCTTGGTGCGCAGCGTAAATGCCAGCTCACCGTTTTCACGCAGATCGAAGATATGCTCGTAAGCAAGCGTGAACGACCATTCAGGCGCACGGATCGCGTCCTTGCCGCTACAGTCGATGACATAGTCGGACGTTCCGGTTACCGGAGAGAAATCACAGCCGGTGTTGGGTGCGCCTGTGGGAGAGAAGGCAGTGAAGCTGAACTCGTCGAACGTAGCATCCAGCAGTTGCGCATTCAAAGTCAGAAGGTCCACCTCAGTCAGCAGATAGTCTACCTCAAGGTCCAAACCTTTCATGGTTGCCTGCCCGACATTCTCGGTGAAGAAGGTTGCATAACCTCCAGGGCTGTCCGCCAGGTGGGATTCCTGATGGTCCTCGTAGTCCCAGTAGAACAGCTCAGCGTTGACCCTCAGTGCACCGTCCAGCCAGGTATTCTTGCTGCCCAGGGAGTAGGCGGTGATGGTTTCCGGGTCGTAGAAATTGCCAAATTGCTCCTGCTCCGCATAGTAGCCGCCGGCCTTGAAGCCGGTGCTGACGGTAAAATACGCGAAGTTATCGTCGTCGAAATCGTATTCCAGCCCCAGCTTCCAGGTGACCTCATCGTCATCCACGCCCGTGCCTTGCAGGTCAAAAACCGCCTGGTCGGCAAAGGGCGGGAATGGCCCCGTGGGTGCGGCGACAATGGCATTGCCCGCCATGGTCTTTTCTTCCTGGGTGTAGCGGGCGCCCAGCTTGAACCCCAGCTTGTCGGTCAGGGCATAGGTGCCTTCGGCAAAAATCGCCGTTGTCTCCGTGCCGAGATCGAGATCGAGCAGAGAGGAGTTCACCGTCTGGAGACCAAAGGTGTTGATCTGATTTAAAACGGGGAGGTCCTGGAAGAAGAACCCATCATTGATGGTATTTTCATCGAAGTAAAACAGTCCGGTTACCCAATCCAGGTTGCCTGAATTGTGGGCCCAACGGAATTCGAGTGAAGTCTGATCGGAGTCGGTTACGCTATCGATCAGCAAACCGGGCACGTAGTTCTGGGTGCCAACTTCGCTTTCCCGGTAGGCGGGAATCAGAGTAAAGGTACCCATATCCGTATGCCAGTTGAACTCGGCAACAATGCTACCGGCATCCATCTCGAACCCGGGCTCGGGAGAGAGAGCCGTGCCCTGGGCCAGCGCCCCCCGTGTGAAGATGCCAAATGGGCCGCGGGGCACGGTGAGCGCCTGCTCGACGGCATCTGACAGAGCGCCGGCGCTCCAGGGGTCATCGCTGTCGAGAAACTCACCGCTGACCTCGCTGCTGGGCCCGGAAATTGTAGCCCCTGGACCAGTGCGATCCACGCGCTGGATGTCGGCGATCACCAATGCAGAAAAATCGTCACTGTCGTACAGACTGGACAGGCGAAAGCTGGTGGAGTCAGCGTCGTCGGTACCGTCATCAAAATAACCGTCGCGATCGATTTTCTGAGCGGCGGCTCGCATGGCAAAGACATCATTCACGGGAATGTTGACCGCCGCATCGATCCGCTTCAGGTCATAATTACCGGCCTCGGTGGTGATATACCCCCCCATATCGCCGCCAATGTCGGGGCGGCGGCTGATCAGGTTGATGGCCCCACCGGTGGAATTGCGACCGTACAGGGTGCCCTGAGGTCCTTTCAGAACCTCAATGCGCTCCAGGTCGTAAAACAGACCTTCGTAGGTATCGGTGCGGGAGACATAGACCCCGTCCACGTTGAACGATACGGCATTTTCGGCAAAGGCATTGGCGGCGAAGGTTCCAACCCCGCGCACATAAAACTGCATCATGCCGCCGCCCATACTGGCTTGGAGGCTTGGCGTAGCGACATTGAGATCTTCGGGGGAATCCACCCCCATTTGTTCCAGTTTGTCGCCGGAAACGGCGGTGATAGCTGCCGCAGTGTCCTGGATACTGGCCTCCTTGCGCTCGGCGGTGATCACGACTTCCTCAATCTCACGCGTGGCGGCGCTGGCCGTCAGCGGTGCGGCGGCAGTCAGGATGGCGAGTGCGATGGTGTTGCGTCTTGTAAAGGGATTGTTTTTCATCATTGCTGTTCTCCGTCACGCCTGTGCTCGATGACGTATCGCATGGCGGGCGCCAGATGATACACGTCCGCGGCCAGTGTCAGGTCGCTCGACACCAGGACCAGGCAGCCATCCGGCGTAGGGTTGGTTTCATTATCATTATCGGTAACCTCTCCCGCCTGCAGGCTGGCGCCGGCAAGCGGTGGATGTTGTTACAGCCGACACTCTCCGGCATCGAGAAACAGGCTACGTCGAAAATACCCTGCTTAAAAATCACTTATTGCGATGAGATGTATTCACAATCACGATACATTAGGCATGGACGAGGCCATTAGTTTTCGGAGGGCGCCCGCGGGCGCTGGTATTTCAATGTGGCGGTGGAGGTCCAGCTGCAGCCTGGCTGCGGCAAGGTCGCTACATCGACTTTGGGTCTCAAGGACGTCGCTCCCACCACTGACCTGGCCCTGAAGCTGGAGACCGGCCGTTGGTACCGGGACGCGGCCAGGAACATTATCGCGCTTGGGAATGAGCGTCTCGCCGGAGGAATCCCCTCCCTTTAGGAAGGGGGGGCGTCAACCATCCCCTTACCTATTGATTTTCCTCTGCGTACATGGCCTCGATCTTACGCCGCACCCGCACCGCCGCCACATCCTGAGGCAGTGATACCGGCTTGAGGCTGAAAAGATCGCTCGTGCCCATCATTTTTTGCTGCGCTTCAAGTATCGGTTTGTCCTCGCCCAGGAACTGGTTGGCAATAATTTCCTTTAACACCTGGTCTATCGCTGGATCATCAACCTGGAACCGGCGGGCATTGGCAAAGAAATAATGGGTAGTGGTCGCCGTTTCGGGCGTCATGATATGAAACGAGGTGGAATCGATACCCTCTTCACGAGGGCGGCCCGTCGGGGTGGCGCCCACCCTGAGCGACATATTCCCGGGTGCATTCCATTTCACCTCAAGCCACTGATCCGCTGGCGCTTCCGGGTCTGGCAATTGGCGGGCCAAAGCGGGAATTGCCTTCTCGCCAACAATCCACCAATGTGCGAAAACCGCCTCGCCTTCTTCCCAGACCTTTGGCAGGGTTTTGGTCATACTGCCGTTTCCCAGGGACCCCGCATGCACATAATCTGCATGAGTCAGATCGAGGATATTGTCCGTCAGGAGTTGATAGTTGGCTTCAGCGCGCATGTAATCCTGAACAACGCCGGTGTCTTGGATGTCGTCCATTATCGAGTAATCCGGAATCAGGGAGGTGTCGGCCTTATCCTTGTCACCCAGCCAGATCCAGACACCGCGGTGACGTTCCGCAACGCCGTACCCGGGCACCCTTGCCGCTCGGGCAATTCTGCCATTACCGTGAGGGTTGTGGACACACTTCCCATCGGCACCAAATCTGAGTCCGTGATAGGGGCACTCGATGACATCGCCTACAACCTTCCCCATGTGCAGCGGCGCAAAACGGTGCGGGCAGCGATCACCGATGGCGCACAGTTCACCGTTCGATTGGCGGAAAATGACAACGGGCTGCTCGGCGATTACCCGCCCCAGAGGCTTGTCGCGCACCTCATAATCCCAGGCCGCCAAATACCACGCATTTTTCAGGTAAGACATATTCTCCACCTTTTTATTATGCATTTCGGCCAGTGTAGACACCGCAGCTTTACGCCGTTATGCTCTTTTTTACTTTATTTCGGCTAAATACTCTCAACTATTTATCCTCTTGGTTATGGATCTCCTCGGTGATGTGCTGCGCTCCCTGAGTGTTTTTTCCCATTCGATGGGGACTTTCTCCCTGGCGGGGCCCTGGAGTTTGCTGATGCCGGTATTTCCACCGGGATTCACCTATGTTTTCTCGGTGACCCAAGGCAACTTCTGGCTCAACATTGACAACGGTACGCCAGTAAAACTCGAATCCGGTGATTTCGTGTTACTGACGGGAGGAAAGTCCTTTCAATTCGGTTCAGACCCGGGCCTGCCGCCGACCGACTTCGTGCCAGCCTGGCTGCAACAGGGCCTGCCCCATGTTGGAGAGGTGCGCAACGAGCCCATTCACTTCAAATGGGGTAGCGGCTCCCCCGACACACAATTGTTCACCATGCTGTTTACCATTCAGGAGCCGGCACAGCATCCGCTACTTGCGCTACTGCCGACTGTCATCCCGATAAAGCGCGGCTCCTGTGACCTGGATATCTGGATGGATGCGGCCATGCGCTTCTGTGAGCGGGAATCACTCGAGGGGTCGCCGGGTTTTAGCGCGACGTCGCTGCACCTGACAGAACTCATTTTCTCCAGCTTTGTGCGCGCTCACCTGAACACGGAAAAATCACTGACACCAAGCTGGCTGAAGGGGCTGTCGGACCGGCGCATCGGCCAGGCACTGGCCATCATGCATCTGCGTTGCGACGAACACTGGACAGCGTCACTGCTGGCAGACGAAGTCGGCATGGCGCGCTCCAGCTTTGCCCGCGCCTTTCGTCACCTGGTGGGCCAGTCGCCCATGGAATATCTGGTGGATTGCCGCATCCAGCTTGCGGCCCGCTACCTGCTGGAACGGCAATTGTCGGTCAGCGACATTTCGGAGGCCGTGGGCTATCGATCCGAGCGTGCCTTTCGGCAGGCGTTTCGTCTGCGATTTGGTATGGCGCCACGGGACTATGTGAAAGTGCACCGCGACACCTGATAGGGTATTTTCTGGTACCAGGTCACTTGTGGGGGCTAAGGACTTACAGGTCGATCACCAACTCCTTACTCCTGGCCCGGGAGCAGCACAAGGTCATCTGGTCGTTTTTGGTATGCTCGTATTCGCTCATGAAGAAGTCCCGGTGCTCAGGCTCGCCCTCGAGCACCGGTACCATGCAGGTGCCGCAGATGCCCTGCTCGCAGGACAGCGGTACGTCGACACCGTTGCCGAGCAGGACTTCGGCGATGGTCTTGTCCGCCGGAATCACGAACTTCGCACCGCTGCTGGCCAAGCGCACCACAAAGCTCAAAGGAAAAGATACTGTCCGCTTCGAGATGCTTGCGGGCAACCACAACTTCCAGCATAAAAAACTCTTATTTATACAAAGCAAGTAACCATTTATTGAATGTCTTGATGCCTAACTGACATGCAATTCATGCAGAGACAGACTCATCGCCTCCTGATCTTTGAGATAGTCCCGAGTGATCATCTTTTCCAGAAAACCCGTGTGGTCAAAAACCAAGTCCCTGAGTTTGGCCAGGGGCCAGGGCAAATAGTGGAAAAGATTGCCCAGCTTGCGGGCAAATTCCACGTGGTGATTCACGTAATCGACCCGCTGCGCTTCGAATGCCGCAAAGCCCTGGGTGACGGAATCGCTATCACTCAAATTCCGCTGGCCCAGCGCTTTGCCCAGAAAATACCCGTCTTCAATGGCCATGCCCATGCCGTAGGCCGCGTAGGGGGATACCGGGTGCACCGCGTCTCCCAGGCACACGACCCGGCCGCGACTCCATTTCTTGAGTGACGGGCGGTTGTAGATATTCCAGCAGAAAATCTGCTTGTTGAAATCGGTGAAATCCGGGAAACGGGGCAAGGGGTCCGCCCAGTCTTTCAGTATCCCCTGGACATACGCTTTGACGTTCTCTGGCTCCGGGGCATTCTCCTTCACTGGCTCGACAATCCACCATTCATAGCCCGGTTTGCCGTCGTGCAGCATGGGGAAGAAACTGGCCTGGTACTTGTTCGAGTGAGTAACCGCTGCGGTATGGGGGGGAATGTCCTCAAGGCCGGCCGCATCACACCAGGCCAGCCAGACCCGCAGGCCGACATGAAACAGGTCCGGTTCGCCAAAGGCCTGCCGGGAAACCCCCGAGCGAATACCATCGGCCCCGACCAGAATATCCGCTTCCACACGGTTGCCATTGGTGAATGAGACCTGGATGTCATCGCTGCCCTCCCGGTATGACTGAAACGTATGATCGGCCACGAGGATGCCTTCCGGCAGGCACTCCATCATCCGGGCGAAGGCATTGGAGCGCAGCATGCCGTAGTGCCAGCCTTTGAGCCCGAAGGCCTTTTCAACCCGTGGATTGGAGGGCACACAGGTTCGAACCCGACCGCGATGGTTGCGAAATTCCGTGTAGGTATGGGAGCCGAAGTTGTTCAGATCAACGCCATACTCGCGCAGTATCGCCAGCACCGGCGAGCTCAATAACACACCGCCACCCAGTGGTTTGGGTTCGGGGCTCTTCTCATAGAGGCGAACATCGTAACCCCGGCGATGCAACGCCAACGCCGCGGATACCCCACCCGGGCCCGCGCCGATAATCGCCACCCGTTTCCCCTTGCGCCAGGGCAAAGCTGTTGCTGATGTCATCGTGCACCTCGCTATTTTGGGTTTTATTGTTATGAAGTTGTGACCCGCAGGCGCGGGCCGCTCAAATGGGTTGCGCCAGGGCGATGGTGGAGTCGCGCATGATGTTGGCGTGTTCGACTTTGTCGCCACCTTCTATTTCGATTTCACCCAAACGGGCGGAGTTATTTACTACCATGCGGCAACGCTCCCAACGGCGATTCTGGAAAGCTTCGAAGGCTGCCTCCATCCTCTCGTGGTGGCCCAGCTCCTCGGCCAGGACGATGGCATCCTCGATGCCGATGCAGGCCCCCGAGGCCAGGTGGGGCGTGGTGGCGTGCACGGTGTCGCCAATCAGCACGACCCGACCGCGATACCAGGGGCGCGGCAGCAACAGCGAGTCCAGCGGGCGGTACATGACGTGAGAGTCCCCGGTAATTTGCGCCGCCAGTTCGCGCACCATGGGAGCCGTAAAGTTATTCACTAACAGGTGTTTTAGCCTGGCGGCCTGCTCGCTTTCGGCGATGTGCTGGCGCTGCCCGCTGTGCTCGGTGAGGAACAGGTAGGCTTGTTCCGCGGATACCGGGTTCAGACCCAGCTTCAGGTGCGGCCCCACCCACATCTTAAGGGTATTCACTTCGGCGGGGCGCGGTACGACTGCCCGCCACACGCCCTGGCCGGTGTACTGCGGCTTTGGCGCCTCTGGAAACAGCCATTCCCGTAGTTTGGAGTAGAGCCCATCGGCGCCGATCACCAGGTCGAAACGGCCACTGCTGCCATCGGTAAACGTCACTGTGACGCCGTCCGCGTCGGGCTCGATGGATTCGTAGGTCTGCCCCAGGCGTACCCGGGTACCGGACGCCACCACCTTGTCGGCCAGGATGCGGGCCAGTACCGGGCGCATAATCGCTCCGGCGCCAGGAATATCAGGCCCGGCGACGCGGGCGGTGGGAATGGTGTCGATCAGGTGCCCGTTGGGCGCGGTAACCTCCACCCCATCCTGTGCGCTGCCCTGCTCCAGAAATGATTCCAGTATTCCCAGCGTTCCGAACGCGCGCAAAGTCGCGCCACCCAGGCTGATGCCCGCGCCGTCGGCCCCCCATCCGGGGTCTATCTCCAGCAGGTGGGTTTCAATGTTTTGTTTGCGCAACTGGATGGCGGCGGACATGCCGGAAAAGCCACCACCAATAATCAGTACCTTACTCACGGATTCACGCACGGGCTTTCTCCTCAAATGTCATTCGTATCAAGCGTTGCCAGCACCTCGCCCTCATGGCTGACCCGCAGTGGCACCCGGACAAGCGATTCACCCAGGCAGGGTCCCGATGTGCACAGGCCGGTGGTTATTTCAAAGCGGGCACCGTGGGCGGCACACACAATGGCTTCTCCTTTCACATCGAGGTAGGCGTCCTTGCGCCAGGGCAGTGACGTATTGCCATAGTGGGGGCAGAGGTCGCGATAGGCGTACACCGACCGCCCCCGGCGCACCACGAACAATGTGTCACGCCCCCGCTGCCGGGGATCGAAACCCCGGGCGCCCCGTTCGGGAAGCTCTTCCAGTGTGCATAGCCTTAGCGTGCTCGACATGGCTGTTTCCCCGTAACCAGCAGCGGTTTCTACTTACCCGCCTTCGGCGGCGGTCCTCCGGGTGCCCACTTCTCGCGGGGCTGCAACAGGAATGCCTGCGAAGTGTCGGCGCCCATGGCCGCTTCGCGGGCAGTCCACTGCTCGTCGTGCAGGTCCATGTCCGCGTCGTATTCCATGTTGCAACCGAAGGGGCTTTTGAAATACCAGAACCAGTTGGAGCCAAACAGATGTCGGCCCGGGCCCCAGAAGCTCTGGTAACCCTTGTTGACCATTTGGGTGCCGGCCTGCATCACCTCCGTCGGCCCGCCCATATGGAAGGTAAAGTGCTCGCAGCCTTGCATGTGCGGCGGGGTCTTGATAAAGAACAGGGTGTGGTGATCCCGGGTGCCGGCCGGGCGCATGAAGGGGCCCACACCGATAAAATGGTCGGTAGTCACAAAGCCCAGGCGCTCGGCATAAAACGCTTCCGCCCGGGCAAAATCCGGGACGAAGTACACCACGTGAGACAGGGTGCGGGGTCGCGGTTGCGCGCCGTCCTCAACACCGATGACGTTTGCCGGTCGCTGCGGGGGTGCGCCCGGGGCATTAATCGCTTCCGCAGGGAGGGACAGGGGGTTGCGCACAGTGACCTGGAAACCCAGTACAAAGCCGACGTCGTCCGTGACTTCGAGAGAACCGTCTTGTAGCTGTTTAACTTCGCGGTCCCGGCCCAATTCATCGGCGATGGCATCCAGCGTCGCCTGGTCGGCAACACCGTAGATGGTTTTGCGCAACAGGCTGCCGGTTCCTAGCGGCGCCGGCAGCGAGGGATCGTCCTTGGGTGCGATCATCACCGCCGTTCCGTCCAGAGCTTCAAAGCGGCCGTTGCCCGCCTGTTTCAGGCCGTAGTCGGTCAGGTATTGGGTACAGGCGTCAATATCGTCGACGCCAAAGAGCAGAGCATCAGGTCCAATAATATTCATGCTGTTTCCTCTTGTTTTTGTAATTCAGTTGGCCGTGCGTCCGCCCAGGGTTTCGGCGACCCAGTCGGCAATGTAGTGCCCGGGGTTGATGGCGTTGTCGAAGGCGGCGTGCTGCACCCCACCTTCGCGCTCGGTGAAAATTTTCAGTTCACGATTCGGGCTGTTGACCAGCTGGTCGTAGGTGCGCTGGGCCCACTTCAGGGGAATCTGGCTATCTTTCTCACCGTGGGTGACCAGGAAGGGCACCTTGATCTTCTCGACCACTCCGTCGAGATGGACGTTCTCGGCAATCTCCATGAACTCATTGATATCCCGGGCGCCCCACACCCAGCAAACGTGCTCCCAGTAATGCGGAACCGGGAAGTCACCCTCATTCTCCAGGCGGCGCTTTTGCACATCGCGCCAGTCGTGATTGGCACCAAGGACCACCCCGCAGGCAAAGCGCGGTTCGAAGGCCACGGCGCGGGGGCAGTAGTAACCACCCAGCGATACGCCTTCCATGCCAATCCGTTGGCTGTCCACATCCTTGCGGGTTTCCAGCCAGTCCACCACGGGGCTGGCCCAGTGCTCGCTGTCGTAGCGGGCGGTGAGGCCCTGCAGGCGCAGGGCTTCACCGGTGCCGGGCTGGTCCAGGACCAGGGAAGCCACGCCACGTTGAGCCAGCCATTTCGGCATGCCGACGCGATAGGCCAGTTCCTTGGTGGAGTCCAGACCGTTCACCTGCACGAGAATTGGCGCGGGCCCCTCTACCCCTTGCGCCGGGACATAAAGAGCCGACAGGTGCGTGCCCTCATAGGGAATTTCCACCCGCTCACAGGGTTCACCGGACAGGGTTACGCCTTTCTGGAACAGCGCCAGGGATTCCTTGTACAGTTCCTGCCGATTGGGTGCGCCGTGGGCCTGCAGGCGCTCACAGGTCGTCAGATAAATGCCGGCACGGGAGTACTTCTCGCCGGCGGACAGCAGGCGACCGCGAGCTTCGTCTTCCTCTGCCAGCTCGCACAGCTTGTTGGCCATCTTCCCCCAGGTGTCGCGAAAGGCCTGGGTGCCCTCGGCATCCGGCTGTTTCGCCGCTTCCTGAAGGGAGCCGCACATCGCTTCGATTTCGCCCATGCGGGCGCCCATTTCGATGGCCAGGCCGACCGACAGGTTCCAGACATAGTTTGTCGGGAAGTACTTGAACATAAGGATTCCTCAATCAGTCATTAGCCTGCGATAATCGCAACCGCGCGCACAAAACCCGCGGATGCGTGTTTGATCTTGTAGGGGAAGCACGACACCAGGAAACCGTGATCCGGCAGGCTTTCCAGGTTGGTCAGTTTTTCCATCTGGCCGTAACCGATATCGCGACCGGCCTTGTGACCCTCCCAGATGATCGAGGCGTCGCCGCTTTCAGCGAAGCGCTCCCGTGTAAAGGCGAAGGGCGCATCCCAACTCCAGGCATCGGTGCCTACCACGCGCACGCCGCGTTCCAGCAGGTACAGGGTCGCTTCCCGCCCCATGCCGACACCGGCGCTCAAATAGCCGGGCTCTCCGAAGATGGCGCCGGCGCGGGTATTGACCAGAACGATGTCGAGCGCCTGCAGCTCATGACCGATACGCGCCAGTTCAGCCTCCACTTCCGCAGCGGTCACCACATGGCCGTCGGGCAGATGGCGAAAATCGAGCTTCACACCCGGCTGCAGGCACCACTCCAGGGGCAGCTCATCGATGCCATAGGCCGGCTTGCCGCCATCGGTGGTGGATGCGTAGTGCCAGGGGGCATCCATATGGGTGCCGCTGTGCGTGGTGATCTGCAGGCGCTCGGCGGCCCAGGCCTCCTCGCCGGGCAGATCCTCCAGCTTCAGGCCAGGAAACATGGCGGCCAGTTCCGGCCAGCCCTGCTGGTGATCGACATAGTCAATCTGCGGCAACAGCGGGGGCGGATCCGTGTGCGGGTTGTTGTCCAGGGTGACGGACAGATCAATCAGCTTGCGCTTGTTCAGGCTCATAAGGTTGTTCTCTTTTGTCGTGATAGCCATCATTAGCGACCTGCGTTATTCGGTCGAAGGGGCCACCACCCGTTGATCGATGGCGCCAAACAATTCACTCCCGTCGGGCAGCGTGGCCGTGATGCGTACACGATCACCAAAGCGCATAAAGCCGGTGCGGATCTCCCCGAAGTCGATCATCTCGATGGCGCGCCGTTCGGAGATGCAGGCCGAGCCGGCGCTGCGGTCGTGATTGGAAACGGTGCCGGAACCGATCACCGTGCCGGCGCTCAGGCGGCGGGTCAGGGCGGCGTGGGCGATCAGTTCATGAAAACCGAAGTGCATGGCGCCGCCATGGGGATGGCCAAACCACTCCCCGTTCCAGCTCACCTTCAGCGGCAGGTGAACGCGGCCGTCGCGCCAGGCATCGCCCAGCTCATCGGGCGTGACGGCGACCGCGGCAAAACTGGTGGACGGCTTGGCCTGTACGAAGCCAAAACCGGTTTTCATCTCGCGGGGCCCCAGGGCGCGGAGGCTGACGTCGTTCAGTAGGGTAATCAGACGTATATGATCCAGGGCCCGCCCGGCCGGTGTGCCCATGGGCACTTCATCGACAATCACCCCGAACTCACCCTCGAAGTCGATGCCGTGTTCCTCGCTGGGCAGCACGATGTCCTCACAGGGACCCAGAAAATCGTCCCCCGCACCCTGGTACATCAAGGGAATCCGGTCCATCCCTTCGATCGGGTCCAGCTGAAACGCCTGCTGCATCAGCTCACCGTGACTCAGGAAACAGGAGCCATCCAGCCACTGCCAGGTGCGCGGCAGGGGCGCTGCCGCCGCCGAAGGATCAAAGGTCAACGCAGTATCCAGCGAACCGCTATTGAGCGCCCGATCGACTTCCCGCAGGGCCGGCTCGAGGCTCGACCAGTGCTCGATGGCGTATTGCAGGGTGGGCGCCAGATGAGACACCTCCGCAGCCAGTGTCAGGTCGTTCGATACCAGGGCCAGGCGGCCGTCCGGCGTCGGGTTTTTCAGGGTGGCTAGTTTCATTATCGGGAACCTTTCCTGCCTGCAGGCCGCCGCCGGCAAGTGGCGGATGTTGTAACAGCCGGCACTCTCCGACAGTGCGAAACAGGCTACGTCGAAAACACCCTATTCAAAAATCACTTATAATGATGATATGTATCTACAATCGCGATACCTTAGGCATGGGCGAGACCGTTAGTTGACAGATTGATAGGCGAAGGAAGGTATCGCCAAGTGATGATTCGGTGGCCGGCTTGTGCCGTTCCTCCCACTGAGAGAGCTCCGCTATGCGCTATGAACACCTTGATCTGAATCTGCTGGTGGCCCTGGATGTACTGTTGGAAGAGTGCAATATCACCCGGGCCGCCGAACGCTTGAATATGACGCAATCCGCCACCAGCGGTGTATTGCGGCGCTTGCGGACTTTTTTCGACGACGATCTGCTGGTGCAGGTAGGCCGAAAAATGCAGCCCACGCCTTATGCGCAGGAGTTGCGGGAACCGGTCCGCGAGGTCATGCTGAAAATCCGCTCCAGTATTATCGCCAAGCATTCCTTCGACCCGTCGACCAGCAAACGCCATGTCCGCATCATCAGCGCCGATTTCGCCATCACTGTGCTGCTCAGCGGGGTGTTTCGGACCGTACAGCGGGAAGCTCCCAACCTGACCTTCGAGGTGCTCAGCTACTTCCACCAGACCGAGAATCTGCTGGAGCGCGGTGAGGCGGATTTCCTGATCGTTCCCGAACGCTTTACCGTGGAAGGCCACCCTTCGGAGCTGCTGTTCGTCGAAGACCATGTCTGTGTGGTCTGGCGGGACAATACGCTGGTCGGCGAGCAGATTACCTTCGAGCAGTATATAGAAATGGGCCACGTGACCGTGGGTTTTGGCAGCAGTCAGAAGTTGAGTATTGAAGACTGGTTTATCAAGCAATACGACGTCACGCGGCGCATCGAGGTCATCACCAGCGACTTCAATACCCTGCCGCAACTGGTGGTGGGTACCCAGCGCATCGCCACCATGCACCAGCGGTTGGCCCGGTATTACGCCCAATACCTTCCCATCCGCCTGCTACCGACGCCGGTCAAGTTGCCGGCAATGCGTGAACACCTGCAGTGGCACCGGGCACTGGAGAACGATCCCCTGCACCGCTGGGTGCGGGAAAAGATTCAAACCGCCGCCAACGATCTGGATTAGCCGAAGACCTCAGCTGGCATCACAAGTCATGGAGTGCGAACTGGACAACTTGGCGCACCTTGCCGGCCGAGCAGCCAGTATGCTGAGTTAACCTTTTCTTGTAGGAGCCTGCTTGCAGGCGAACGGCTACGGAGCTTTGTACTTGTCGCTGGTCAGGTTGTGTGGCGGGTTCATCACTCTATAAACCGCCTGGCGCTTCCAGGCTATAGAAGTCCTTGTTCCTTCTCGTCAGGAGGCCCGCTAAAACCTGAGGCGGCCATTGTGGTCACCGGTTCTCTGGAAACATCTCCTGGATCATGCGGCCGCGGTCCCAAAAAAAACAGTACGCGAATGAAATGAGCCCAGCCTTCCGCCAATCCAGCACCCATTCAATATTGATGAGCAGACACAGCAAACCTGCCACGAACACGCCCGTGACGAGAACCGCAAGATTATCGACGATGGTCCTGCCTGCCCCTGCAAACAGCCTGGAAGCCACGAACCCGCCGATTCCAAAAACTACAGAGCCCAATAGAAATGTCAGCATGTCGTTCAGTCTGCCGCAGCGAAATGCGCCATCTGGTCTGCGTGCGCCTTCACGAAGGCCGGGCGAGCCGTAGCGCGCGCGACATAGTCTCGACAGGCCGGGTATCCCGTCAGCCCGTCGAACCGATCGACAAGGCGCAGCACATCCGCCATGAGTATGTCGGCGACGGAGAAGGTCCCGACCAGCCATTTGCGTCCAGCCAAGACCGACTCCAGGTGCTGGAGTCGGGACTCTAAAAACTTGTCCAGGCTTTTCCGTCCTGGCGTATCTTCGGTATCACCAGAGAACATAAATATGGACCAAGGCAGGCTCGCCATTTCGACTGAATTGAGCGCTGCGAACAACCATTCAATAACCTCGCTGCGACTGCGCGGATCCGCAGGCATCAGCGTGTCACTGCGCTCGCCCAGATAAAGCAGGATCGCGCCGCTCTCGAAGATTGAGGTGTCTCCATGGGTCAACCAGGGTACCTGACCGAAGGGTTGGTGCGAGAAATGCTCGGGACCCCGAGCGCGAAATGGCACGCTATTGACGCGATAGGACAATCCGGCCTCTTCCAGCGCCCAACGCACACGTATGTCACGCACATAGCCCCGCGGCATCTCGGGAACCCAATCGAAGGTGGTGAGGAACAGGTCGGTCATCAGAGTATCCTTTCGTTTGTTAATGGTTACCTTCCATTACCTTTATTTGCATTATTTCGTCTTCAGTTAATGTCTTATAGCCTCTTGGAAAAGGCCAGCCATACCCCCAACGAAACCTGGTGGGAAGATATGGCGTGCCGCCGACTCTAACACCAGCGAGCATGAGAAGAGCAATTTCTGGCTCCCCTACAGCAGATACGCAAGCTTCTAAGTCCTTATCTGCAGCCAGGCGATCCTGGTATGTGCCACCTTTCCAGTAAGCGTAGTCATGAACAACACAGCACGAAAGCCATAATTTGTTCTGTTGAAAGGTCCCGTTTGGAAAGGAGCTACACCCGTCAGATTCGAATGGCAGGATTTCACTGGCCATAGAGCTTAACGGGAAAAATACCAATGAAAATAGAAGCTTTCTCATGACTATCAGTAATTATCAGCGTCCGAATTTACGGCTATTATCTCACGTGTAAAGCCGCAATCAGACGCGGCTTGATTTGTGTGTTTTTTGCACGAAAAAGGGAACGTAGCGACCGTGCAGAAAATAAGACGTGGCTGCGTTGCCTTGTTAACAGACAGAGATCAACCGATACCTTGGAGGCTGGCGCCACACCAAAAGCAGTTTGGGCGGGATCTCTTTATCTGATGACCACAATCTGGACAGCTCTTCCCCACTGAAGGATCAAACTTTCCATCCAGTTTTCCGTCACGCAGGTCAATTTCAATCATTTTTTCTTTAAGCTGCGTTTCAGAAAAGCCTGTTGTTCGCTCGAGTTCCTCAAACAATGCGTGGCATAGCAAAGAAAGACGATCCACTTTGTCTTCAAGTTCTCGAGCCGATCGAAGTGCTGATGCAGCGTCATTTTTTGCGTCACTGCTTCGTTGTTGGTTGTCTGATATCTGGCTCTGCTGAAATGCATCCCAAAACCATGACATGATCGTATATCTCCTTTATCTGTTAACGCCCGGCTCTGCGGCTGGCAAAAGTGGAGGCGAAGCCGGGACTTTTGCCAGCCCGACAGCAGACGCCTGTTAGGTTTTAACTTCAACCAAAGCTTAACCCTCGAAGTGCCTCTTCTTCTTGGCTGTTGAGATCCTCTAGAGATGCATCAATTGACTTAAGTGTATTTTCAAATTCGGAAACAGTTCTAGCTAACTGTGCTTCAAGCCTTTCTACTTCCGCAGTAGCATTATTCTCTTTAAGTCGTTTAATCGCTTGCTTTGTTTTTGAGATTGCATCTTCATAGCTTTTGCATACATCGGCTCGATTATCCATTATTGATTTTTGAATGTCATCAAACATGACAACCATCTCTTTTGTGATCTCAACCTTTAGCTCCTCTTTCATGCCTCCTTGAACAGAAGAAAGTTCACCTGCCATATCGGAAGCAACATCCTCTATATCTTGTTTGTGTTCATCAATTTGGACATCAACCTGCTTGAGATAGAAGTGCGGCAAATGCAGTTTTATTTCAGTGGTTTCCATACTAACAACAGGCTTGTCAAATTTGATATCTACTCGTTTACTGTTAAAAACCGGAATGTCGGTTTTTATTTCTACTCTCCTCATATACACTTCTGGCTTATTTCCGTATACGCACTCGCTATACCATTTCCAGTTGCGAAAAACAGGCTTTTTGAAAAGGCACACTCTTTTCATGCGAGTTGCTGGAACATCAAATTTTATGCTTTCTGTTTTCATTCTGACTTCAGGGATATCAAACTTCAGCGTTTCTCGCTCCATAGAAAATTTTGGAATATCAAACTTTATAGACGTAATTTTCCATTTAACATCAAAGGTAAAATTTATAGCTGCTTCAAAGTTTGACGGGTCAGGTGCGTCGTCGTTAATACGCTTAATTCTTGCAGCGCCCTCTTTTTGGATATCTTCAATTCTACTTTTATATTTAGCTTTTATTTCTTCAACTTTTTGCTGAATTTTCTGATTGTATTCTGGCATGCTATATTTCCTTTAAATTTACCATGAAACAACTATGGAGCAGCTGGCGATTACTCCATAACCACAATAAAACGTTGGGTATCCAGGAGCCGTTACTGTCTCCCAGCCCTCTAAAAGCCGTACGTGCGGATTTCCTGCATACAGCTCAAGCCACTCAAAGGCTATGAGAACCCGGTCTGGCTCGCCGCTCTCGCTGGGGGCGCACCGGCACTGGAACGCGGCCTGTCCGTTTTCGGGTGCTCCCCGCTCGCCGTTATTTGCTTTCCCCCATAAAATCAGTTCTCCAGCCTCTCTCGCGATGCTCCGCGCAGCGCGCAAGACTCGATACGGGTAGCTGGCCAACCTTACCCGACAGGGACTTTCACCCTGCAAGAATGTTCCAAGCTTCTCTTGTCGCACCAACGCCACAGCGATGCGGCCCCGCACGGCTAATGCAGGGCTTGGATAATTAACTCAGATCGGATGCTTTCAGTTTCCCGGAGCGAAGGTAGGTGGAGTGTGAGGGCATCATTTCTACTCGCTTCTGCACACCGGCGCGTACCTTGGTCAGGCGCGTGCTCAGTTCGTCCTCCGATAGGGTGTCCGCAACCGGGTGGTAACCTTCCGGTCGCAGCCCCTGGCCGAACAGTACGGAAAACCAGCTCACCTCATTAAAGAAAGCGTCTTTGTCGGCCATGACTTCGCCACGCAAACGGAACATTTCCAGTTTTTCCTTCAGCGAATCGGGAAGCTCCATGTTCTTCACATAGTGCCAGAAGGGTGTGTCTTCCCGCTCCGTGACCGCATAGTGGGCAATAAGAAAGTCCTTCGTCTCGACATATTCAGTCTGCATCTCGTGATTAAAACGGTTGCTGAGGAGATCGCTGATCTCGTTCTTCGGAAACAGTTCCAGAAGTTGGAATATGGCGCGCTGGATCAGGTGGATACTGGTGGACTCCAGGGGTTCGAGAAAGCCGCTCGACAGCCCGATGGCAACGCAGTTTTTAACCCAGAATTTATTGCGAATACCGGTGGTGAATTTCAAGGTGCGGGGCTCGGCCAGCGGTTTGCCGTCGAGGTTGTTGAGCAGCTTGCTGGCGGCTTCATCGTCGCTGATATAGTGATCGCAGTAGACATAGCCGTTGCCGGTACGGTGCTGTAGGGGAATGCGCCACTGCCAACCTTCTTCGCGCGCGGTGGTGAGCGTATAGGGAAAGAGATCGCCGGTGTTTTCACTGGGTACCGCGGCGGCACTGTTGACCGGCAGCCAGTGGCTCCAGTCGGTGTAGCCGGTTTTGTAGACCTCCTCGATCAGCAGCCCCTTGAAGCCTGAACAGTCGATAAACAGGTCGCCTGCAACGGTCTGGCCGTTATCGAGCTGGAGGCTTTCGATGTAGCCGCTGTCGGGGTGTTGGGTGACATTGACAATTTTCCCTTCGATTCGTTGGGTGCCGCGTTGTTCGGCGTAGCGGCGCAGATAGGCCGCGTACAGGGTGGCGTCAAAATGGTAGGCGTAGTTGATATCGGGTAGTAGTTTCGGTCCGGGTTGCGCCCCCACCCGCATAAACCGTTTCGCCTCGGCGGCGGCGGATTCGGCGTTAAAGGCGAGGAAGTCGAGTTTGCCGCCCTGGGCGCGCCAGCGCAGCCAGAAGTGCATAAAGTTGACGCCTTTCATATTGACGCCGATATTGCCAAATGGGTGAAAGTAACTGTGGTTATGTGTTTTCCAGTCCTTAAATTCAATGCCCAGTTTAAATGTGGCTTTGGTTTCGCGGACAAATTCATCTTCATCCAGCCCGAGCATATTGTTGAAGAACTTGATCAGCGGAATAGTGGCCTCGCCGACGCCGACGGTGCCGATTTGTTCGGATTCCACCAGGGTGATGTTATAGAGCTGGGTGCCCATGGCGCGAGACAGGGCGGCGGCGGTCATCCAGCCGGCGGTGCCGCCGCCGACAATGACAATGTTCTTTATTTTGTTTTGCATTACTAACTCTTATCGGGAAAAAGTGTTCAATGTTTGAGGCCCTCCTGCGTTTCCATATAGGTTTGCGGGCTGGGCGTTTCCACACCCTCCCTGGCGATAAATTTCAGTATTTGCCGGAAGTGGGTTATCGGCTTCTGCTCCGCAACACCCTCCACCAGCGACGGATAGGCGGTGGGAAGCCGTTACCGGCTCCCAGCCCTCTAAGAACCGTACGTGCGGGTTTCCCCGCATACGGCTCAAGTCCCTCTAGGGCTCGCTGAACCCGGCGGTTTGACTCGTTATCAACAAATTTGCGCTCCACATTACGCCGCCAGTCGGTATCTGGCAAGATAGGCCCGGTCTGCCCTCCGGTTGGTCCGCTCCTGTTGCCAGCGCTTGCGGAAGTAGCTTCCATAGCCCGGCGCGTATGGGGTAGCCTTTGCCACGATCTTACTGTGGCGCCGGATCGGCAGGTCGCCCGGTTTAAACAGGGTCACCCGGCGGGTGACCCCCGGAGCGGTGCGGGTCTGGCCGGTAAACACTCGCCGGTAGCTGCCGTTTGGCGTACGCTGTGGGCGGGTGTAATGGCCGTAGAGCCAGCGTTCCTGGCGGTTCTTGTGTCGCCGTCGCATCCACCACCACAGCGCCCGGTAGACCAGGGTGTCGATCAGGGCGAAGGTCGCCTTGGATACCCAGGGGCGGTAGTAGTTGAACCCGCCCTATGATACCGCCCTGCGGCGTACCTTCGTCAGTGTGGTAGTAGACCTGTCGATCGATATAGCCGCACTTCGGCCACTGTTGCAACAGCCATTCGTGACTGAGTTGGTCGAAGCAGCCCTTGATGTCCGCATCCAGTACCCGACGCAGGTCCTGCGGGACAGGGCGGTATAGCACTGTTGCAGGGCGTCTGCGGTTGAGCGTTCTCGGGCTTTCAACTCATTCTGCACCGCATCAGTATCGCACTTACCGACGGCGGCCGGCTGTTTCCGCTTTAATAGTCGATCCGCCAACGGCCATTAAACGGCCGGAGTCCATAACGATGCTGGACGTGGGTTCCGTTCATGAGGTTGTATTCGACAAGTACCTCCAACGTCTCATCCTGGTACCCGACCGTCCGGTATTTCAGCGAAGCCACATCCATCTCGACTCCCTCTTCTGTTGGACGGGAGAGCCTTCGCAAGGACTCATCGGTGCCACGCTCCATGCCGAGATGCTCGTAAGCCTTATCCCATTGCCCCAGCTCCCTGGCCACCACAAACTCGAGGAGGACATCCAGCGCCCCGTCCCGTGCAACGGGTTCTTCGCCGTAGGCGATGAAATCATCCTGAATGGAATAGATGGGGTTCTCTTCGGAATAGGTTCGCTGATCGTAAATGACCTGGGTAAGTCTCTCGCGATCCTTGACTGCCTTGGCTCTGGTCAACCGACCGTCGACTATATCGAAATAGGCACCCGGTCGCAGCTGCCCTTGCATACAGACTCTTTGTGCGTACACAACTCTCTTTTTGTTGCCTGAACGGGGATGCTCGTAATCCCAGCGCCCCAGCTTGTCGACCAATGCACCTTCCGAGGGAAGTAGAGAATCAATCATCGGTATTCTTAGGGTCTGCAACAGCTCTCCCTTGATCGCGTTGTCCAGGTATCCCTCGATACGGTCGTAGTAAATCGTGGTCGTCCAGCTTCCTGTATCAGCATCTTCCAGTGCCAGATGAGCGAAACGGTGCTTGTCGTCGTCACCCACTGTCTGGACGAAAGGTCCCTTGAAGTGGACGAGGTATGCAGTATCGAGATCCTGACGCGACACCAACACCGGGTGTCCCACCTGGCAGATAACCTTGTAAATATTATTACCTCGCAACGTCATCGGATCGGCTGCCATATCCACATCATTGAGCCATTCAAGAGATGGTGGTGTGGCGGCTTGCGATACCGTTCTGTCAACATCTGCGCCCCCTGGTTCGGGTACATATAACGAAGTCGCCAACATGTATCCTGCTATTGCAAGGACACCGAGTATGATCACTCCAACTACCTTCTTCATAGCTAACGCCAATGTAATTTGCCGGGTGAAGCGCAGCGTAATGAGATCAAATTGGTATTTTTATTAGCCATACCTAAAACATTGTGTTGTTGTTCTTTGAGCTATCTGGAATTGCTTGAATTACATCCCAATGCTCAGTTATTTTGTTATTCTCGACTCTAAATATATCAACAATTGCTCCGCCATTTGGTGCAGGCCAGCCGTAGTTTTTTACATGCAATACGACCAAGTCGCCTTCTGCCACCACGCGAACGATTTCGCCAGTGGGCGGGGCACCCTTTTCTCTTGGAGGAAAACTTTTAATTAGTTGGCGAAGGGCTTCCTTTCCATCTCCTAAATTCGGGTTGTGTTGTATATATACTTCGCCAATGTATTTATCAATAGCCTCAGATTTTCCATAAAACAATACCTCAGTATAAAAATCAACCACCAACTTCTTATTGGATTCTAAAGTGCTCGATTCTGCCGTTGCAAAATTACTTATAAAGATTAAAGCTACCGCTATCAATGAAAATTTCATAAGAATTCTATTCTGTAATTATTGGGTAACCTTACCATCTGCGGCGGCCGTAACGTTTGGCGCGAAGCGTGTTGTGAAGGACGACCGTCAGCATGGCCTGGTTATGCTATCGAACTTCGAATATATATAGTTTCTTGGGCTTACCTTCAATTGGAACCCAAACCTCCTTTACTCCTTTGAAATCCAGTACCAAATTGGCCTCATCAAGAATTCTTTGGCCTTGAGTGAGGCCATCCCAGTATACACCACCGCAAACAAAATAATTTGGCGCTTCTTTTTCAGGAATATTTATAGAGAATTCACCACTATCTGGCTTCCTGATATTTACTTCATGTTCTCTGAAAATCGCGGCCGAAACAAAATTTTCCCCTTTAATACTTACAATCTTAGGAAGCTCAATCTCTCTCTGTTCTTGGGATGCACAACCACTAACAATCAAAAACATTGCGGCTAAAAATACGTGCTTCATGATTTTTCCTACTTGAGCATAATATTTATATAGTGGCCTCCAAGGCCACTTTTCCCCAGGCCGATATCTCTTGGTGGAATTTCGCACAGAATGCCCGCAAAGCCCCATTGGGTCAAGGCTGTAGGGGATTCTTGTATGGTTCCCGCTTTTGACAAG
Source organism: Microbulbifer sp. (assembly GCF_051659245.1). Taxonomy (NCBI): domain Bacteria; kingdom Pseudomonadati; phylum Pseudomonadota; class Gammaproteobacteria; order Cellvibrionales; family Microbulbiferaceae; genus Microbulbifer; species Microbulbifer sp. The sequence continues at coordinate 10,915 of NZ_JBOFOC010000182.1, read as the reverse complement.
GTGATCACCGTGCCTCCTATCTCATTTTCAGAGGGGAAGTGTAACCACTTGTTTCTATTCTGATTTCTGGCAATTGCGGATTCTGCGCGGAGATATCGGTCTCGGTGATCATTTTTCCGTTGGCTCTCGTACCACGACGATTTATACCCATGTGGTCGGCACTCACGAACGGGGTGTAACAGGCGCGCTGGATGGCTTGGGATTTGGTTAATGAACCGGCACTACGGACCGGTACGGACAGTGGCGTTAGGAAGGCGAGGGTGGCGGGATCGGAATGGCGCCTGCTCCACCGCCGCCGCTTGGAAGCGCACCGGATTTGCGTCCATGCTGGTGTGATCGAGCATGCGGCCCTTCCCCGCAGAGGAGGTGATCTGGTGTTCCATCCCGAAAATACCAAACCGGCTTCGCTATCGTGTCTCGCATTTCTGTGCCTGCTGGCGCTTGCCGCCTGTGGCCCTGGGGAGGAAGACGGCCCGGTTGCGAGCGGAAGGCAATCTTCCCGCGACAGCGCCTGGTCGCCGCCCGCGGCATCGCAGATCCGCGGTGAGGAGGTGGCGGTGCTCACGCCGCCGCCGCAGGTGCCGCCGCCTATAAAGCGGGATTACCCGACCAGGTTGATCGTCCATCTCGAGGTCCAGGAAAAGATCATGCGGCTGGCAGATGGCGTCGACTACACCTTCTGGACTTTCGGCGGCACTGTGCCCGGCAGTTTTATCCGCGCGCGGCGCGGCGATGTGATCGAATTCCTCCTGGCCAACCGCACCGACAGCAGGATGCCGCACAATATCGACCTGCACGCGGTCACCGGCCCGGGCGGCGGCGCGGCGGCGTCCCTGACGCCGCCGGGCATGGAGAGCGTGTTCAGCTTCCAGGCCCTGAATCCCGGTCTCTACATCTACCACTGCGCGACAGCCCCGGTGGGGATGCATATCGCCAACGGCATGTACGGGCTGATCCTGGTAGAGCCGGAGGGCGGCCTGCCGCCGGTCGACCGGGAGTATTACGTGGTGCAGGGGGAGTTCTATACCAAGGGGAAGCACGGCGAGCGCGGCCTGCAGCCCTTCGATATGGAAAAGGCGCTCCGGGAGCAGCCGGAGTATGTGGTTTTCAACGGCTCGGTGGGGGCTCTCAGCGGTGACAATGCACTGAGGGCGAACAAGGGCGAGACGATTCGTCTCTACGTGGGCAACGGCGGCCCCAGTCTCGCGAGTTCCTTTCACGTGATCGGTGAGATTTTTGACACAGTAATGATCGAGGGTGGAACCACAGCCAATCACAATGTGCAGACCACGCTGATACCCGCGGGCGGGGCGGTGATCGTGGAGTTCAGGGTGGAAGTGCCGGGCGAATTCCTGCTGGTGGACCATTCCATCTTCCGTGCCTTCAACAAGGGCGCCCTGGGCAAGGTAGTGGTAGAGGGCGAGGAGGACGAAACCCTCTTCTCAGGGCCGCGGCGGCAGAGGGTCTACTTGGCCGAGGGGGCGGCAGTTCAATCCATACCGGAAGAGAAGGCGCCCGAACCGGTCGGGGCGCAGAGCCGGGAAGAGCGCATTGCCCGCGGCGAGCGCATCTACCAGAGCGCCTGCGCCGCCTGCCATATGCCGGATGGCCGCGGTGTGGCCCGCACCTTTCCACCGCTGGCTGCTTCGGACTACCTGAACGCGGATGTGGAGCGGGCTATCCGTGCTGTCGGCGAGGGACTGCAGGGCGAGATCCTGGTCAACGGCGAAACCTACAACAATGTGATGCCGCGCCTGAACCTGGCCGCCGAGGAAATCGCCAATGTGCTGACCTTCGTCTACAGCCGCTGGGACAACAGCGGGGTGGAGGTAACGCCGGACAAGGTGGAGGCAGTGTTAGAGAAATAAATGCGGATTGGCGCACCCTGGGACAAATCGGCAGGAGAGCCTTCGGCTCGCAAGCGGAGCTGGAGCCTTCAGCGCTGAAAGATAAACCGCTCCGCGCTCCCGGGTTATCTGCTCGACCAGTGCACGTGAACGATCTTCCACTCACCGCCGCTGCGTTTGAGCACCAGGGTTTCCATGCTCTGCAGGTCCAGGGCCTTTCCCTTGTAATCGCCTTTCAGGCGTGAGCGCCCGTAGGCGAAGGCCAGGTCTCCGGCCTCCCGTACTTGCAGTTCCTGCTGGGAAACGTCCATCTGTTTCAGGAAGGCGATATCCGCCGGCAGGTGGTGGCCGGCGTATTCCTGTGCCGAGCGTTCCACCGAACCTCCTTCAAAAATAACCACTGCGTCCGACAGTACACTCAGTACGGCATTCTCGTCGCCTTCGCGTAACGCGCGGTGGAATTCCTGTACGGTTTTCCCCGCACCGGTTTTCATGCCGGAAAACATCGCCGGGTCTTTTTCTGCGTGGGGTTTGTCGCCGTGGGCGGTGGCGGCGAGAGGAATTGCGCCCAGTAAAACTGAAAATCCCGAAGCGCAGAGAACCTTGAATAGTTTTTGCATTGTATTTTTCCTGGTCAGTGATGGTGGCCGGGGGCCTCTTCGTCGCGCGCGGTGAGTATCTGGTACTGCTGTGGCGTCAACTCCGGCAGTTTTTGCAGAAAGGCCACCATGGCCCAGATACGCTGGTCGTCGTGGGTGGGGCCCCAGGCGGGCATGCCGGAGGCCTTGATACCGTGCTTGATTGCCCAGAACTGGCGGCGGGGATCGCCGGTGCGTTCGGTGAGATCGGGCGGCGCCGGGTAGAGGCCGACAGTGAAATCGCTCTCGTCTTTGCCCGGTTTCAAATGGCAGCCAGAGCACATCTCGTGGTAATCCGGGCCGCCTTTGATCAGCAGTTCCGGGTCGTCCAGGGTCGGTGCCTGTATATCCTTCGATGCGCGCTCGATGGATTGGTCGCGCAGGGTTTCCAGTGCCCAGTTGGTAAACGCGGTGTGTGGCGCGTCAGCACCGACCGGGTAAGTGCCGGAGTAGATGAAGGCCACGAAGCCGAGGCAGAGGACAATCGCGGTGAGCAGGAGGGTTTTTATCGCCGTCATTGTCGGCTCCGTTATTTTTCTGTTTCGGGCTTTTCTTCCGGGTGCAGCTGTTTCATGCATTTCTTGATCAGTGCCTGGGTGACCGGGTCCTGTTTGTCCATTTTTTCCATATCCATGTCTTTGAGTGCGGCGCACTGGGGTTTTTCTGCCTTGTCTTTGTGCTGGCTTGGATCGTGGGCCTGGGCGGAAATGGCAAAGGTCAGGGTTGTGAGGGTGATAGCGAACAAGGGAATTTTCATTTTGGTTTCTCCTAAGAGTTTATTGTTGGTTGTGTAGGAGCGGCCGCTGGCCGCGATCGATCTTGCCGGTCGGCAGAGTCTGATCGCGGCCATGGGCCGCTCCTACAAGGGTGCGTCGGTCAAGTCCGTCAAAACCAGGCGCGCAGGCCGATGACCCAGGTGGTTTCGCTGACGCTTTCTCCGTCTGCGCGCGCGAAGCTGGCCGCTTCGCCGAATTTCTTCTCGTAGTGTACGCCAATATAGGGCGCGAACTGACGGGTGATTTCGTAGCGCAGGCGCAGGCCGGCTTCCATGTCCGAGAGGCCGGAACCGGTGTTGGTGGCCGGATCATTCTGGCCGTAGAAATCGAGTTCAATTTCCGGGCTCAAAATCAATCGCTGGGTAAACAGCATTTCGTACTCGGCCTCGAAGCGCATGGCGCTGTCGCCGCCCTCGCCGATAAACAGCGCCGCGTCCACTTCAAAAAAGTAGGGCGCCAGACCCTGCAAGCCGATGGCCGCCCAAGTGCGGCTGGGGCCGTCCTCCAGCCTGAAGTCGTGGCGCAGGCCCATCTGCAGGTCCCAGAAGGGTGCCACCGCGCGGCTGTACAGTGCTTGTAGTTCGGCGTTCTCGGCTTCGCCGTCCTCCCGTTCCCACTCGCCCTTGAGCCACAGCTTGTCCCGGTTGCCGCCGAACCAGAGATGGCCTTTCAGCGCATCGCTGTCCTCTTCGCGCAGCTCCAACTGGTCCAGCATAACCATGGTAAACAGCCGTTCGTGGCTGTCCGGTTTGCCGTTTTCCATGGGTTTCTCTGCCTGGGTGCCGTTATAGTCGCTCTGCGCACTGGCCTGTGCCGCGACCATCGCTGCCAGCAAAACAATTTTTTTCATTGCTTTCATCTCCTCAGACCACGCGCACTTCGCGGAACATGCCGGGCATGTGGTACAGCAGGTGGCAGTGGTAGGCCCAGCGGCCGTAGGCGTCCGCGGTCACCAGGTAGCTGATCTTGGCCCCCGGCTGCACCAGCACCGTGTGCTTGCGCGGAATGCGATTCCCATCCCCGGTCTCCAGTTCGCTCCACATGCCGTGCAGGTGGATGGGGTGGGTCATCATGGTGTCGTTGACCAGGGTGATGCGAATCCGCTCGCCGTACTTGAGCATCAGCGGTTCGGCATCGTCGAACTGGATGCCGTCCATGGACCAGATATAGCGGTGCATATTGCCGGTGAGATGCAGCTGCAGTTCCCGTTCCGGTTCGCGCTTGTCGATGGTCGGAGTGAGGTTGCGCAGATCGCCGTAGTTGAGGACCCGGCGGCCATAGCGCTGCTTGTGATCGCGAAGCCCTATGCCTGGATCGTGCAGGCCATCCATGGGTTGTTCCGCGCGCATGTCCACGGTGTAGGCGAACTCGCTGGGCAAGTGCACTATGGGTTTGTTGCTGCCGTGGCCGGCACGGCCCAGGTTTTCCGTGAACCACACCCCCTGCATACCGCCAAGATTGCCGCGGCCGCCGTGCAGGCTGTAGTCGGCGGGCCCCACCTGGTGCTGGCTGTGGTCCATATTGTCCATGCCGTTATGCTGGCTGTGAGCCATGCCGCCCATATCGCCCATCTGGTGTTGGCTATGGTCCATGCCGCCGTGCATTTCCCCGGAGTCTGCGGCGGGCCCGTGGCCCGCATGCGGAGCTGGAGCTCCGCGCTCCCGGGGGGAACCGTGGTTCCCGTGTCCCATCCCCATGTCGCGGTGCGTGAGTACCGGTGCATAGTCCATCGCGGGCACCTCCGCGTGCAGGCCCAATTCCGGGGTGAGGGTGCCGCGGGCGAAGCCGGTGCGATCGATACCCTGTGCGAACAGCGTGTAGGCGCGGTCGTCCGCGGGCTCGACGATCACATCGTAGGTTTCGGCCACGCCGATGCGGAATTCGTCCACGGTGACCGGCTCGACATTCTGGCCGTCGGCAGCCACCACGGTCATCTTCAGGCCTGGGATGCGCACATCGAAGATGGTCATGGCGGCGGCGTTGATAAAGCGCAGGCGCACCTTCTCACCGCGTTTGAACAGCGCGGTCCAGTTGTCGTCCGGAGTCTGGCCGTTCATCAGATAGGTGTAGGTGTAGCCGGTGACGTCGGAGATGTCGGTATCGGACATGCGCATCCGGTTCCACATTCCGCGCTCGCGGAAAGTGCGTGCCACGCCCTTTTCGCGGATATCGCTCCACAGGTCGCCCACGGTGCGCCGGCGGAAGTTGTAGTAGTGGCTCTCCTTTTTCAGGTGGCCGTAGATATCCAGCGGCGATTCGTCGCTCCAGTCGGACAGCAGTACGACGTATTCGCGGTCGTAGGCCACCGGGTCCGGCTCCGCCGGGTCGATCACGATGGCGCCGTAGAGACCGGTCTGTTCCTGGAAGCCGGAGTGGCTGTGGTACCAGAAGGTGCCGCTCTGCTGGACTTCGAACTGGTAGTGATAGGTCTCCCCCGGCTGGATACCGTTAAAGCTGAGGCCGGGTACACCGTCCATATTGGTGGGCAGGATAATGCCATGCCAGTGGATGGAGCTGTCGTGGGCCAGGTGGTTGGTGACATTCAGGGTGACCTTCTGTCCTTCTTTCCAGCGCAGGATCGGCGCCGGCAAGCTGCCGTTGACCGTGGTGGCCTGCCGCTCGCGGCCGGTGAAATTCACCCTGGTGTAGCCGATGTCCAGATCGAAGTGGTTGCCGCGCAGTGTCTGCACCGCCTGGCGGGGCCCCGATTGCTGGGAAGCGGCGCGCAGGCCGCCCGGCAGCGACAGTAGGGCCGCGCTCGCAGCGGCGCCCATAACAAAAGTACGCCGGGACAGTTGTGGTAATTGGATTCTGCCGTTGTTCGGTTTCTTCACTTTTTCTGACCTCAGAACTGTTCTGCGGCGGTGGTGATCTCGGCGTAGATTTCCCGGCTGCCGTTCCGGTTGAGCTGCCATACCTGGTAGGGGGTGAATTTGTCTTCGTACTCCATGCCCGGGCTGCCCAGGGGCATGGCCGGCACCGCGAGGCCGCGGGCGCCGGCGGGTGGGTTCTGCAGGAAGCGGCGGACCAGTTTTGCCGGGACATGCCCTTCGAAAACATAGCCGTCGCTGGTCACACTGGTATGGCAGGACTGGAATTGGGGTTCTATACCGTGACGGTTTTTCACTGCGCCCAGGTCGTCCACATCACGGGCGGTGACGGCGAAGCCGAGGTCTTCGGCGTGCTTTACCCAGAGCTTGCAGCAGCCGCAGGTGGCGCTTTTGTAGGTGGTCAGTTCGACAGCGGCAGCGTTGTCGGCGGAGTTGTCTTCAGCGCAGGCGGAGAGTGCCAGCAGGGTTAGGCCGCCCAGGTAGGCGGCGAACAGTTTGCGGTTCATGGAATGGCCTCATTTCGGGTCATTGGACAGGCGCAGCCGCTTTCCGGCGCGCGGGGATCAGGAAACAAAGAAAAGGTGCCAGCGACGGGCGCACCAACCCCGTATCAGGGGTGGATGGGTGGGCGAATGGCCGTTTCGGGCTCGGGGGAGGAATTGATTTCCGCGTAAGCGGTGGCCGGGGTGTTGCGCAACGGCGCTGTGGCCTGGAAGTCGCCGGCGGGCAGGGCGCCGACGCAGTGGCCGGGGCAGCAGCCGCAGGTCTGGTCGCAGTCCGTGTTCTCACCGACCGCAGTGGTCTCAGTGCAGTGATCTGCCCCGGCAGCTTTGTCGCAATGCATGTCGCGGCCTGTGTCGTGCATAGACCCGGCCGGGGTTTGCCCCTCCCCGTGGCTATCCATTTCGGCACAGGGTGCTGCCAGCGCCTGGCCACAGAGGACCAGCAACAGGAGCAGCAGCACTGATTTTGCCGTAAGGATGCGCATGTAGCCGAAACCGTTCGGGGCAATAGAATGCGGAAAGGTTAGGGGCAGCCTCCGGCGATTGCAAGCTTGGCGACGTAGGGCAGGTGTTCTCGACCCGCACCTCCTGCCACCCCTGTGGCCCTTTCGCAATTCCCGTGACCATTCCCTATAAATGTCCTACAAGTGGCTGGCTATACTTCCTTGGGCGGGTTGTTCTGTCAGGGAGCCGTATTGGTGAAATCGCCGCGGCGGCGTCAGAGGGAGCGGCCACTCGCTGAGGCACCGTTCGACTTTACTTCCGACTCCGGAGACGAATATGAATCGCAAAGTGACCCCGGCCGCGCTGGCGCTTGCCTTCAGTACCGCGGTAACCCTGGCGGCTTCCCCGGCGCTGGCGGCCGGTGACAAGGACAAAGGCGACAAGGAGAAGTGCTACGGCGTGGCCCAGGCCGGCAAGAACGACTGTGCCGACGGCCCCGGCACCACCTGCGCGGGCTCCTCCAAGAGAGACTACCAGGGCAATACCTGGAAGTATGTGCCCAAGGGCACCTGCAAGGAAATCCCATCGCCCAGCTCCCCCACCGGCAAGGGCCAGTTGCAGCCGTTCCAGGAGAAGGGCTGATCACCGATGATTGCGGACGAAAACCCCGGCCTGCCAGTGGCGGCCGGTGTCGGTCTCAAGCCGGAGCACTTCCGCCAGGTGCTCGAGACAGCGCCGCCGCTGGGATTCTTTGAAATCCACGCGGAAAACTACCTGGTGGCGGGCGGCCCTATGCACCACTACCTGGAGCGGGTGTGCGCGCGATACCCGCTGTCGGTGCACGGCGTGGGCCTGTCTATCGGCGGCGACGAGCCCCTGGACCGCAGGCACCTGCAGGCCCTGCGCGCGCTGCTCGACCGCTACCGGCCGGCGGTCTTTTCCGAGCACCTGGCCTGGTCCTCTCACGGCGGCACCTTTTTCAATGACCTGCTGCCGCTGCCCTACACCCGGCGCACCCTGGAGCGCCTGTGCGAGCATATCGAACAGGTGCAGGAGGCGCTCGGCCGGCGGATTCTGCTGGAGAACCCCTCCACTTATGTGGAGTTCTCCGGGTCCAGCTACAGCGAGGCGGAGTTTATCGGCGAACTGGTAAAGCGCAGCGGCTGCGGCCTGCTGCTGGATGTAAACAACGCCTATATCTCCTGCACCAATCACGGCCGTGACCTGGAGGCGTTTCTCTCCGCATTGCCGCTGGACGCGGTGGGCGAGATTCACCTGGCCGGGTTTTACCGCGACCGCGACAGCCTGGGCGCCCCGCTGCTGATCGACAGTCACGGCAGCGCCGTGGACCGGGCGGTGTGGCGGGCCTACGAATCGGTGCTGGAGCGGACCGGCCCGCTACCCACCTTGATCGAGTGGGACAACGATATTCCGCCATTCGAGACCCTGTGCACGGAGGCGGTGCGGGCGCAGGGTTATCTGAGCGCCTGTGCGGTGCGGGAGGCCTGACCGTGGAAGAGCATTGGGCCGCCGCACTGCTGGACCCGGAAGCGCCGACGCCCCCGGACCTGACCAGTTGGAACGGCTCCGACCCGGGGCAGCGCTTCGCCGTCTACCGCAACAACGTCGTGGTGTCGCTGGTGGAATCCCTGGCGCAGACTTTCCCGGTCACCTGCGAACTAGTGGGCGAGGAATTCTTCCGCGCCATGGGCCGCGAGTTCGTGCGTGCGCGGCCGCCGCGCTCGACGCTGCTGGCGCGCTACGGCGAGGGATTCGCGGAATTCGTGGACAGTTTTCCGCCCGCCGCCAGCGTCCCCTACCTGGCGGATATGGCGCGCCTGGAAATGCACTGCCTGGTCGCACTGCACGCCGCCGACGCCGACCCGGCGGCGCCCCAGGTGTTGGAGGCGGCGTTGCGGGAACCGGAGTGCCTGCCCGCGTTGCGTCTGGGGCTGCACCCGTCGCTGCACTGCCTGCGCTCGGAATTCGCAGTCTTTTCCCTGTGGGATGCGCATCGGGGCGAACTGGATATCTCCCAGGTGGACCCCGTTGCCGCCGAGTGCGGCTGGATACTGCGCAGCGGCCTGGAAGTGCGGCTGTTGCCCATGTGCGCGGGGGACTGCGATTTTGTCGAGGCACTCGCCCGCGGCGACTCCTTTGGCGAGGCGGCGGAAGCCGCCGGGGGGGATCGCGAATTCGATCTGGGCCGCTGTCTGGAGGCGCTGTTGCGGTGGGGGATGGTGACTTCAGTGAACTGTGATCCGGTGTAGGGTGCGCCGCGCGCACCGCTCGGCATTGCGGCGCGCATGGCGCACCCTACTGCCGGTGACCATGACGGTTAACTTGCGATGAAAAAACTGATTGAGTGGTGCGAGCGGATTCCGCACAGTTTTATCGCCCTGCTGGGGCGCTTCTCCATCTCCGCGGTCTTTTGGTTGTCCGGACAGACCAAGGTGACGGGGCTCAACATCGACATCGTGCACGGCGTGTTCAAACTGGGCTGGCCAAGACTCTCCGATTCGGCGGTGGACCTGTTCCGCAACGAATACCAGCTGCCGCTGATTCCACCGGAGACCGCGGCGGTGATGGCCGCCACCGCCGAACATATCTTCCCGATAATGTTGCTGTTCGGCCTGGGTACGCGTTTCGCCGCGCTGGCGCTATTGATAATGACCGCGGTGATCGAGATTTTTGTATACCCGGACGCCTACCCCACCCACGGAGTCTGGGCCGCCGTATTGCTCTACCTGATGGCGCGGGGAGCGGGCGTCATCTCCCTGGACCACTGGTTTTTCGGGCGTAAATGAGAGCAGGGAATTCAATTTCCATCAATTGCGGTGGGAGAGGTGATCCTCAGACTGCTTCCCAATAAAACCCGCCTCGCAAAGAAGCATTTCATCTAAGCATTCGCGTAACACCATCTTAGGCTCGACAGCAGAGGTGGGACCTATGCGCGAGAAAAGGCAATACTCCCTGTTTCTGTCCGGCCTGGTGCTGTGTTTTTTCACCCTGACACCGCTCCCGGCCGATGCCAAATCTGCCAGCTGGTTCGATGACCAGGCTGCCGCCAGCGCACCCGGTTCCCCTTCGATACGGGTCGACCTGAGTGAGCAGCGGGCCTATTTCTACAAGGGGAATGAGCTGGTGGGAGTATCGCGAGTCTCTTCCGGCAGGTCCGGTTACCGCACACCCAGAGGCCACTTCCGGGTGCGAGGGAAGAAGCGGCGTCACCGCTCCACCCTTTACGGCAGCTATGTGGACAAGGACACCCACCAGGTGGTGCGCTCCGACGTGGACACCAGGCGCCACCGCCGCCCGCCGGGCACCTACTACCGGGGCGCCAAAATGAACTACTTTATCCGTTTCAACGGCGGCATCGGCTTCCACGCCTCCGGCGACGTACCCGGCCACCCCGCCTCCCACGGCTGTGTGCGTATGCCACCGGAGATGGCGACCAAGTTCTTCCGGCATGCGCCGGTGGGGACGCCGGTGGTGGTCACGCGATGAAAACAGCCCGGAGGATGGGCACGCCGCTGCGCGCCTTTGCCCGTCCTCTGCTTATCATTTACGCTGGCAAACGATGTAGACGTGTAGTTCCGGATACTGATCGTACTCCAAATGCCTGCACACGGAGCCAGCTTCCGCGACGAGTTGCAAGGTTCGTGGAATCCCTATAGTACTGTGGTACATCGGTGGGCCCATATGAGAATTTGTCGTCTCTGAAGGTTCTTCGCTATTTCCGACGTCTTGTGGGTCCATGGCGGTCCAAACTTGATATGGGTACTTGTTGACTCCATTCTCTGCTCTTCTAGCAGTAACTGCTCACCCCTGTAGGAGCGGGCCATGCCCCCGAACAGAACCCGATCGCGGGCCTGG
>NZ_JBOFOC010000181.1:0-6094 GCF_051659245.1 Microbulbifer sp. | reverse complement strand
TGCCACAGTTATTCATGTCAGTCCCCTTCTGGTTTAAGGCGCTTAGCGACCTTGTGTTTCAAAACTCAACCAGTTTAGGGGACTGACCTCCTACTGAGCTAGATCTTGGCTCGCCGCTTTATTACATCTCCTACAGGGGCCGGTAGCCAACGCAGTGGTTGGTTCAAAGAGCAATCGCGGCCGTGGGCGGATGGCCGCCCCGCCGCTCCTACAAAATCTCCCTAAAGGCCGTTAGCCTGACGATGATTTAGTGTCGAACGCTTTACCATGTTTCTGATAATGAGTATCATTTGGGGTTGGTGACACGTAAGGGAAGTATATATGAAGACTTTATTCGAGCTTCACAAGCGCCGCGGTTTAGGTCTGGTAGTGGCTCTATTTGCGCTGCTCACCTCGGCCCAGGTATCGGCCAATGGTGCCATTGGCGACCACGTGAACAATCTGCAGGGGCATTTGGGCCAGTATTCGGAAGAAGTAGACTGGCTGGTGGCCAAGTTTGGTGGCGTTGTCGACACCTATGAAAAGCAGGGCCAGAAGGCGGTAAAATCTGATGCGTTGCCGGAGTACTGGGAAGAAGTGGACTTTCACGCCGCCATTGAAACCAACCATGTGCCCACCTACGCCGCAATCTGGCAAGGCATTTTCGGGGTCAAGCAGGCGATCGACTCCGGCGCGCCCGCAGCTGAGGTGCGCGAAGAGCAGAAGAAGCTGAATCAGGCTTTGTGGCAGGGGCTGGGAGCGGTTAAGCTTGCGGCCCAGTTCCAGCAGAAAGGATTGCTGGCCAAGGTCCGGACTACCGAAGCGGAACCGACCACCGCCCCGGAAACGCTGGACGACATCAAGCACCGCCTGGATCGCGTTGTGGCAAAATTCGCCGAGCGGTTGCCGGAAGCGGCGACCACGATTGTTCACGACACCTACCTGCATCGTTTCGAAGGTATTGAAGGGGCGCTGATCGAGCAGGATGCGGCCCTGGTGGAAGACCTCGAGAAAGATTTCAATGTGACTCTGCCAGAGGCGCTGAACGGCAACGCCAGCGTGGATGAAGTGCGCAAGGTGGTGGAGGCCATGCAGGCCAAACTGGACAAGGCCAGGAATCTTTTGCTGGAAGCCGACAAGAAACGCAAAAAAGTCTTTTGACGGCGACCGGAAGATTCGTAGTAAAGACTGGCATTGAGGACTGGAAGTGCAACGCAGAGCTTTTTTACAGAGCCTGGCGGTAGTTGGCGCTATCGGCCTGTTTCCACAGAGGCGGAGTTTGGCGGCCGACGCCAAGGCCCTGTCTGTAGAGCAATTGCCCCCGCTGGAGGGCGACCTTACGCTCTACCTGGGGCGCGGTGAGGGCGGTCTCTACGAGAAGGTTCTCGATGCCATTCGCGAACGCAATCCCAAACTGAACCTGCAGATTCGTCGAGGCGTCACCGCGGCCCTGGCCAACACCATTGTGGCGGAGGCCAAGGCCGGTGTGCGCAGGGCGGATCTTTTCTGGGCGGTCGACTCCGGTGCCATCGGTCTGGTGGTGGATGCGGGGCTGGCACGACGGCTGCCGGCGGACCTGACCGGACAACTCAAAGCCGGCTTTCAGTATCCCCGTTGGGCGCCGGTAACGGGCCGTGTCCGCACCCTCCCTTACAACACAGAGCGCCTCACTCCTGAACAGATTCCCGACAGCGTTATGGCACTGGCAGATAGCGAGCTGTCCATCGGTTGGGCGCCGGCCTATGCCTCCTTCCAGTCCTTTGTAACCGCCATGCGCCTGCTGGAAGGGGACGGGGCCACTGCCGATTGGCTGCGCGGCGTCAGCAGGCGCGCCAAAAGCTACGCCGGCGAGCTGGGTGTGGTCATGGGCGTGGAGCGGGGAGAGGTGGATCTGGGGTTTGCCAATCACTACTACACCCTGCGACTGAAAGCCGGCAAGCCCGACGCCAAAGTGGATCTCGCATTCACCAAAGGCGATGCCGGTTGTCTGGTGAATGCATCGGGAGTCCTGGCGCTGAGCGAGGGTGATCTGCCGATCAATTTCATTCGCTATCTGCTGACCCGGGAGGTGCAGTCGTACCTGGCTTCCGAAGCCTACGAAATTCCGCTGGTCAATGGCGTCAAGCCGCCGGCGGGCCTACCGCCGTTGGGCAGGATTTCACCGCCCGAGGTGGACCTGACCCGGTTGGCCGATCTGCGCCCGACGCTCAACCTGATGCGCAATGCTGGCGTTCTATGATCCGCAGGCCACTTACCCGCTGGCCTGGCTCCTACCCGCTGTCGCTGATCATTGCGCTGTTGGCGCTGGTGCCGGTGGGCGTGTTGGTCGCGCTCGCCTCGGACGAGGTGCAGTTATTTGACGCGCACAATCTCAGGGTACTGACCAACACACTGCTACTGACGGCATTGACCGTGCTCGGCTCGATCCTGATCGGGGTGCCGCTGGCCCTGTTGACCGCTTACGCGCAAATACCCTGGCGCAGACTGTGGCTGATCATTCTCGCCGCGCCCCTGGCCATTCCCAGTTACATCGGTGCCTTTACGCTCTACGCTGCTTTCGGTCGCGGAGGGGAGATCGAAAACCTGCTCGGATTGCCCGTTCCCTCCGTGGATGGACTGGCCGGTGCAACTCTGGTGATGACCCTCTATTCCTATCCCTTTGTGATGCTCACCACCCGGGCCTCGCTGCTCAGCCTGGACGCCAGCCTGGTAAATGCCGCTCGCACACTGGGTATGACCCTCGGTGCCAGTCTCTGGCGGGTTGTGTTGCCCCGCGTTGCCACGGGGATCGCCGCCGGAGGGCTGCTGGTGGCCCTATATACCCTGTCGGATTTCGGTACCCCGGCCATCATGCGCCTGGATACATTCACCCGGGTGATTTTCGTGGAGTACAACGCTTTTGGTCTCAGCCAGGCGGCCATGCTGTCGCTGCAGCTGCTGGTCATAGTGGGATTGGTTCTGTTTCTGGAGTCGCGAGTCCGCGGCAGTCACGAAAGACCCGGCAGACACCTGACGCTCTGGCCGGACCGGTACCGGCAACTGTTGATTGCCGCGGCGGTGGCGCCGGTGACGATACTGGCCCTGGTTCTGCCCCTGCTGGTGTTCGGGATCTGGCTGCTGCGGGAGGGCGCCGGCGGTTTTGATTTCAGCCATGCGTGGAATTCCGTCCACGCCTCCTTGCTGGCCGCGCTTTTTGCCGTGCTGCTGTCGATACCCGTGGCCCATGCGGCGATCGCCGGGCGCGCCGGGCGCCTGATGGAACGGATGACCTATTTCGGCTTCGGAGTGCCCGGCATCGTCATGGGAACGGCGCTGGTCTATGTGGGCCTGCAACTGCCGTTTCTCTACCAGACCCTGGGCCTGCTGGTGCTCGCTTATGTGCTGCGTTTTCTGCCGCTGGCCGTCGGCTCGGTGCGCGCCACCGCAGAGGGGTTGGACCCCAACCTGGTGAAGGCGGCACGGTTGCTGGGAGCCAGCCCCCGGGAAGCCTTCCGTCGCGTAACCTTGCCGCTCACCCTGCGCGGCATAGTGGCCGGCGCGGCGCTGGTGTTTCTGGAGGCCATGCGGGAACTGCCGGCGACATTGATGCTGGGCCCCACCGGCTTTGAAACCCTGGCCACCTACTTGTGGCGGGTATACGAAGCGGGGTATTTTGGCCGCGCCGCCATTCCCGGTTTGCTGCTGGTATTGATGTCCGCACTTGGGCTCGCCCTGATGTTATCCGGCGAACGCCGGGCCGAATTCGACGTTACAGAGAGTCATCGCTCCTGATGCTGAAGGTTAGCAATCTGTCCGTAGGCTACGGTGCCGCTCCCGTAGTGGAAAACCTTGATCTGGTCCTCACGGAGGACGAGATTCTGATGCTTGTGGGGCCGACGGGCTGCGGCAAAACCACCATTCTGCAGGCACTGGCGGGTTTGATCCCGATTTCCCAAGGTGAGATTGAACTGGACGGATGGCGCTCGACGCCCGGCTGCGTGGTGCCGCCGGAAAAGCGCAATGTGGGCATGGTTTTCCAGGACTTTGCGCTGTTTCCACACCTGACGGTAGAGCAGAACGTCTGCTTCCGCCTCAGCAATACCGGGCTGGCCGACTACTGGCTGGCGTTGTTGGGCCTGGACGATTTCCGCCATGCCAAACCGGGGCGCCTCTCCGGTGGACAGAAACAGCGGGTCGCCCTGGCCCGAACCCTCGCCCATGAACCGTCATTTGTCTTGCTGGATGAACCGCTCTCGAACCTGGATGCCGCCCTCAAGGACAAGCTGCGCTGGGAGATTCGCGGGGCGCTGAAAGCGGCCGGGACAGCGGCCATCTGGGTGACTCATGACCAGGATGAGGCCCTGTCCGCGGGCGATCGCGTCGGTATCCTGAACGGCGGTGTCCTGGAACAGCTGGATACACCGGAAGCCTGTTTCTCCGAGCCGGCCAGCCGGTTTGTGGCGCGCTTCCTGGGGGAAGCGAGCTTCCTGCCGGGGGAGCTGCGGCAAAATCAGGTAACCACGGCCCTCGGCCCGGCACCGGCTATCCCCATCGACGGCGCCGCCGGCCAGGTGGACCTGCTGTTGCGGCCGGACGACCTGTCACTGATACCGTCGGCAATGGGTAACGGCGTGATCGATTGGGTGCGCTACGAGGGCTGCTCGCGGCTCTATGCCGCTCGTACCGAGGGAGGCGCACAACTGAGGGTGCGAACCAGTCACGAAGTTCGGGCCCAGCCCGGTGATCGGGTCCACATGGCTATCACCACCACCCACCCCCTGGCGGCGTTTCCGCGGGAAGCCGGGTAACATTGCCGTCGTACTGACGAAATCAATCGTCGCCCTCTGGCTATATTGATTGTGCACAATTAAATTGTGTAAAATATAAATTGAACCGACCTGGAAACCGGAGGGGCAGGATGAGCAATCTCTATTCCATTGCACTGAAAACACAGAATGGCCGTGAAACCAGCCTGGAAGAATATCGCGGCAAAGTGCTGCTTGTGGTCAATACGGCCAGCAAATGCGGCTTTACTCCGCAGTACCAGGGACTGCAGGCCCTGCATGAAAAATACCGGGAGCGCGGATTGGTGGTGCTGGGGTTCCCCTGCAACCAGTTCGGCCAGCAGGAGCCGGGCAGCGACGAGGATATCCAGCAGTTCTGCGAGTTGAACTACGGTGTCAGCTTCCCCGTCTACGCCAAGCTGGAAGTGAACGGCCCCGACGCCCACCCGCTGTTCGTGCATCTCAAGCGCGAGGCGCCGGGGATTCTGGGCACCGAGGGGGTCAAGTGGAACTTCACCAAGTTCCTGGTCGACCGCGAGGGCCGGGTGGTGAAGCGTTTTGCCCCGAAGGACAAGCCGGAGGCGCTGGCGTCGGAAATCGAGCAACTGCTCTGACTGTTCAGCGGGTAATACTCTGATGTCTCTCTGCGAAGACAGCGGTCCGCTGGCGCTCAACCGCCAGCTCTGCTTTGCCCTCTACGCCGCCTCCCGCGCTGTGACCCGGGCCTACCAACCGATGCTGCAGGATCTGGGTATCACCTATCCCCAGTACCTGGTGCTGCTGGTGCTGTGGGAGCGGGATACAGAGGAGGGCGGGGATGCCGGTACCAGTGTCGGCGCCCTGGGCGAGCGGCTGATGCTGGACTCCGGAACCCTCACGCCGCTACTGAAGCGGATGGAGCAGCGCGGCCTGCTCGAACGTCGCCGCGCCTCCCGGGACGAGCGGGTGACGCTGGTGTCTATCACCGATGCCGGCCGCGCGCTCGAGCCGCGCGCGCGGGCCTGGGTGGAACAGCAGCTCGACGCCTCCGCGGTGTCGCGGCAGGAGGTGGAGCAGTTGCATCGCCAGCTGTGGCAGTTCCTGGAAAAGCTGGGGGCCTCCGGCTGATATTCCTGGCGACGACCGCATCCAAATCCCCCGTCCGCCGCATCCTACCCCCGTGGCGTCCGGTTCGCCGCCCATCATGCGCTCTGATGGAAAAGCGTAACTACTCCCCCTTGTAGGAGATGTAATAAAGCGGCGAGCCAAGATCTAGCTCAGTAGGAGGTCAGTCCCCTAAACTGGTTGAGTTTTGAAACACAAGGTCGCTAAGCGCCTTAAACCAGAAGGGGACTGACATGAATAACTGTGGC